>VGRQ01000129.1 GCA_016875315.1 Deltaproteobacteria bacterium
AGCGTGGCGATCGCGCCGTCGGCGCCCTTGGCCTGCCGCAGCGTCTCGCCGTACACCGCGAAGTAGCGCACGCCGTGCACATCGCTGTCGGGATTGGCGATGAACTGGGCGAGCGCGAGGTCGGCGTCGCGACCGCGCGCCGCGAGCATCATCCCCGCGCGCGCGGCAGCGTCGTTGCTGTAGGAGAGCTTGACGGCCTGGCGGAAGGCGGCCTCGGCGGCGGCGGCGTTGCCCGCCAGCAGCTGGGCGGTCCCGGCGGCGCGAGGCAACCCGTTGTCGAGGTCGAGTCGCGACGGGTAGAGATCGGCCACGCCCTTGCCATCGCCCCCCGCCACCAGCGCGGTGGCCACGTCGCCCGCCGCCGTGTGGCAGCTGTGGGGCTGGCTGTACACGCCGTCGAAGTCAGGGCGCTTGGCACGCTTTTCCTCGCTCGCTGCCAGGTCTTTCCGCTCTTCCAGCGGGCGCGCCGCCCAGGGGGCGTACATGTCGGCCGCCTTGCGCAGGTGGGGCAGGGCGCCGGCCGCGTCGCCGGTGGCGAGCATCGCGCCGCCGAGCGCGTGCCAGCTGGTGCAGCGCTCGGGCTCCAGCTCCGACCACTTCTTGGCGTACTCCACCGCCTTGCCGTACTGGCCGACGGCCAGGTAGGCGCTCGCCGCGCCGCTCACCGGGCCGACCTGCGCCTGGCGCGCCGCGTCGGGGTCGGACGGGGGCTCCGCCGCCGGCTTCAGCCCCTCCTCCACCCGCGCCAGGTAGGCGCTGGTGTAGCTGGCGGCGCTGTTGCCGCTGTTGGGCTTGAGCGTGATGGCCTTGCGGGAGGGATCGACGCCGAGGTCGAAGTGCTGCAGCACGTCGAAGCCCGCGCGCGCCGGGGCAAGGTACGAGAAGGCAAGGCCGGCGCCGGCCCGGTCGAGGCGGGCCCAGGTCTGCACGCCGCCGAGGTCGACGGCACGCCACTCCTGCTCCTTGTCGGCCACCTCGAGGCCGTCGACGGCGGGCAGGGGGGTGGCGGTGCTCACCCGGTCCTTCACGCTGTACCAGGTGGCGCCGGTGTCGACCTCGGACAGGACGCGCCCGCGCGGGGTGCCCGTCGCGATGCTGGTGTCGAGCTTCACGCCCGAGATACTGGCGGGCACGAGCACAGGGCCAGGTGCAATCTTGATCTTTTCCTTGCCCACCTTGGGCTCCTCGGCCGCGAGGTGGCGGTAGGGCAGGTCGCTTCCGACCTCGGAGGCCACGCTCGTCGCTCCGGCCGGCCCGAGCTTCACCTTGCCAGCCGAGGGCAGCACCGCCCAGGCCAGCTCGGGGAACGAGGACGGGCCGATCTTGCCGTCGATCCCGGTGCCGAGTGGCTTGCCCACGCTCGCCTTCACGCCGGTGATGACGACGCCGCCGATGTCGATCTGCTTGATGCTGGCCTTCTTCTCGCCTTCCTTGCCGGTGGGCTTGAGGCCCACGCGACTGGCGGCGGCCTCGCTCAGCTCCACGCCATCAACCTCGGTGGCGATCTGAAAGAGCACGGGCTTGTCGCCGATCTTGGCCTCGATGAACCACCCCTCCACGCCCGGCACCGGCGCGGTGTACAGCGGCACCTCGACCACCCCGCTGGCGGAGGCGTGCCCGGCGGGCGGGAGATCCTTCGCGAGCGCGGCGGCAGCGAGCAGAATGGCGGAAGCGATCATGGCGACCCGGCTCCGGAAGCGGCGCAGGCTATCCCAGGGGTGGCGGGGGGTCCACCGTGGCGGCGCGCCCGGGGCGGAGATACCGCGCGGGCGCCTACCCCGGAGACCACGTGGCGCTGATCCAAGAAGTCTATGGCCGGATGATCCTCGACTCTCGCGGCAATCCCACGGTCGAGGTGGAGGTGGTGCTCGACGACGGCGCCGTGGGTCGCGCGGCTGTCCCCAGCGGCGCATCCACCGGAGCGCACGAGGCCTGCGAGCTGCGCGACGGCGACAAGCGACGCTGGCTCGGCAAGGGCGTCGACCGCGCCGTCCAGAACGTCGACGACATCATCGCCCCGCAGATCATCGGCCTCGACGCCCGCGACCAGCGGTCCATCGACGGCCTGCTCGTCGAGCTCGACGGCTCGCCCAACAAGGCGCGCCTCGGCGCCAACGCGATCCTCGGCACGTCGATGGCCGTGGCCCGCGCCGCGTCGCTCTCGGTCGGCCAGCCCCTCTACCGCTACATCGGCGGCACCAACGCGCACGTGCTGCCGGTGCCCCTGATGAACGTGATCAACGGCGGCGCCCACGCCGACAACAACCTCGACTGCCAGGAGTTCATGCTGGTACCCGCGGGCCTGCCGAGCTTCGGCGACGCGCTGCGCGCCGGTGCCGAGATCTTCCACACCCTGAAGAAGGTGCTCTCGGAGAAGGGACTGAACACCGCCGTGGGCGACGAGGGCGGTTTCGCCCCCAGCCTCGGCAGCAACGAGGAGGCGCTGGCCCTGCTGTCGGCCGCCGTCGAGAAAGCGGGCTACAAGCTCGGTAGCGAGCTGTTCTTCGCCCTCGACGTGGCCGCCACCGAGTTCCACGACAGCGGCGCCTACGCCTTCGACGGCAAGAAGCTGTCGGCCGCCGAGATGATCGAGGAGTACGCCCGCCTCTGCGCGAAGTACCCCATCGTCTCCATCGAGGATGGCCTCTCGGAAGACGACTGGGCCGGTTGGAAGGGACTCACCGATCGCCTCGGCGGGCGCGTGCAGCTCGTGGGCGACGACCTCTTCGTCACCAACACCCAGCGCCTGTCGCGGGGCATCGCCGAGGGCGTGGGCAACGCGATCCTCGTGAAGGTCAACCAGATCGGCAGCATCACCGAGACTCTCGACGCGGTGGAGATGGCCCACAAGGCTGGCTACCGCGCGGTGATGTCGCACCGATCCGGCGAGACGGAAGACGTCACCATCGCCGATCTCGCCGTCGCGACCAACTGCGGCCAGATCAAGACGGGCTCGCTCTCCCGCACCGATCGCACCGCGAAGTACAACCAGCTGCTTCGCATTGCCGGGGAGCTCGACCGGGCGGGACGATACGCGGGCAAGGCGGCGATCCGTCGCTAGGCGCGTCGGCGCTGGCGGGGCGCCCCCGGGAAGCTCGTGCTACCATGGCCGGCCGGGAGTCCCGATGCTTGTCCTCTTCCTTGCCGCCTGCGACCCTGACGACGACAACGGCTTCCTCAACGGCTCGGGCCGCTACGAGAACTCGGCCTGGGGCATCACCGACACCGCCGACACCGCCGACACGGGCGGGGGCGGCGAGGTGGGCGGCGAGGGCGCGCCGGTGCTGGGCGACGTCAGGCTCGAGTGGTCGGAGTACCCCAACTACGGGATCGTGCTGCTGGTGGAGGTTGCCTTCACCGACGAGGGCGACGACATCGTCGGCGGCGTCGTGTACACCGACATCTTCCAGCCGGGCGACGAGCTGGCCTACTCGGGCGTCCTGGAGATCGTCGACATCGCCGAGGTCGAGGAGCAGACCCCGGAGACCTGCTACTACATGGACGAAGAGACGATCTTCTTCGCCATCGACAACCTCGACGAGACCGAGGATTCCTGGTTGACCATCGAGGTGAAGGACGCCTCGGGCAACATCTCCTCGACCACCGAGGCCTCGATCGACGGGGAGTAGTCCCGCCCACGTCGCGAGCGCTTGAGGCTGCCACGCGAACGGGGCTACTCTGCACACCCTGCTCCGGAAAGCTCGTGCGCATCCTGCTCGTCAACCCGTCGATGAACATGCAGAAGCTGGGGCGCTTCGCGGAGTTGCTCGAGCCGATGCCGCCCACCGGCATCGCCTACATCGCCGGCGCGCTCGTCGCGAAGGGCTGGCACACGCGCTTCGTCGACATGTTCGCCGAGAAGCTCACCGCCGACGGCGTGCTCGACCGCGTGCGCCGCTTCGCCCCCGACCTCGTGGGCATGACGGTGCTCACCCCCTCGGCGCCGACGTGCGACTTGCTCAGCCGGATGATCAAGGCGGTGTCGCCCGGGACGCAGATCGTCTGGGGCGGCGTGCATGCCGACGTTTTTGCGAAGGACATCCTGCGTAGTGGCGTTGTTGACTACGTGGTACACCACGACGGCGAACAGACGATCTGCGAGCTGGTCGAGGCGCTCGATGGACAGGGCGACCTGTCCAAGATTCACGGCCTGTCCTGGCTCGACGAGGGCGAGCCGCGCACCAACAAGGAGCGCGCCCTCCTTCGCGACCTCGACTCGCTGGCCTACCCGGCCTGGGACCTGTTCCCCTACCACCGCTACGGGCTGCTCCCCTTCGCCGACGTCGACAAGCCCGTGCTCACCATGGCGGGCTCCCGCGGCTGCCCCTACCGCTGCGACTACTGCTCGCTGCTCCACAGCGGCAAGGTGTATCGCCGTCGCGACCCGATGAAGCTCGTGGACGAGTACGACTACCTCGTCGACCGCTACGGCGTGAAGCAGATCGGCCTGGTGGATCCCATCTTCCCGCTGGTGATGAAAGACCTCGGCCCCTTCTGCGACGAGCTGCAACGGCGCAAGCTCGACCAGCGCTGCGTGTGGCTGAGCGAGACCCGGGCCGACCGCCTCGACGAGGACACCTGCCGCGCGATGTACGCCGGGGGTTGTCGCCGGGTGCTGATGGGCATCGAGAGCGGCGTCGACATGCTGCTCGGCAACGTCAACAAGAACCTCACCACGGAGAAGGTGCGCTGGGGGGTGAACAACGCGAAGAAGGCCGGGATCCAGACCGTCGGCCTCTTCATGATCGGGATGCCCGGCGAGACGCCGGAGATGACGCGCGAGACCATCGAGTTCGCGGTGGATCTCGACCTCGACTTCGCCAAGTTCGCCATCACCGTGCCCTTCCCCGGCAGCAAGCTCTTCGAAGACCAGTGGCAGAAGACCTTGTTCCGCGACGACTGGGAGAACTACACCACCTTCAACCCCGATCCCGACCGGCTAGTGTACCACCCCGAGGGCTACGACCCCGAGCTGCTCATCAAGATGCAGTCCTACGGCCTGCGCCGGTTCTACGTGCGCTACGAGCAGGTGCGCAGGCAGCTGGTGGAGCTGAAGACGATCAATCCCAAGATGATGTTGTATGGGATCTACGGGATGGCGATCTAGGCGGAGGGGAGGGCTTCCGCTCTCCTCGTGGCTGGCGCCGATTGAGGCCCCTGCCGGGCCTACTCGGCTGACCGCTCCCCGGTACGAGGGGCCGGGGGTTGTTGGTTCTGGACGGGCGCGTAGCCCCCTCAACCGCCCTGCCGCCAGCGCGCGTACGTCGTCTCCGGCCACTCACCCGCGTTCGCGCGCGTCCTCTTCATGGTATTGATAACCCGGAAGAATTCCGGCCCCCTCGCCGCAGGTTCGAGGTGCCGCGTGCGCTCCATTGCCGCGACAACCGCAGCGCCTCCGTGCCAGGCGAGGACGCCGATGATCTTCTCGACGTCGTGCTCGTGGAGCCATGCCGCAATCGACGCGGGCTCGTTCGGCAGCTCGCCGCTACCGAACATGGGTCCTTGCCTCCGCCTCCTCCCCGACCCCCCACCCTCGCATCGCCGCTCGCTCGTAGCGCTCGATCATCCCCCGCTGCATGTCCGCGTGCTGCTCGTCGAAGGTGCGCCACACCACGGCTTCCTCCTCGGCCGGCACCGAGTACCCCAGGTCCTCCGCGTACCGGCGCGCCCGCGCGAGCGTGGAGAGGCAATGCCGCCAGTTCACGAGCGGCTTCAGCAGCAGCACCTCGCGCCGCTCGACCGACTCCATGGCGAGGGGGTGCACCCCCGCGCGGACCGCCCCAGCCAGCCACTCGACCCCCACAGCCGACAACGCGAGGTCGAAGCGGGCGAGGCGCTCTTCGAGCGTCGGCGGCTCGGCCATGTCGGGCACTTCGACATCGCGCCCGTCGACGACGAAGGCATCGCTGAACGGGTGGCGGGCAGCCCGCCGTCCCTGTGCCTCCAGCCGAGCGACGATCCGGTCCCGATCCTCCGGCGTCGGTCCCCAGAGATCGAGGTCGCGGGGCGAGCGACCGGTGAGAAGCGTGCGGAACGCACCCCCGGCGAGGAACACGCGCCCGTCGAAGTCCTCGCCGAGCACCGAGGCGATCTCGCGGCGGCCGAACTCGGCGACGGCGAGCGGGTCGAGCGCCGCGACTACGGCCACGGCAACTCCGCTGTCCACCGTCGGTAGCTGGCGGTGCGGGCGGCGCCGCCACCGTCGAGGAGCACGAGGGCCTCCAGGTACCAGGGCCAGTCGGCCTTCCCGAGCGGCTGTCCGAGGCAGTGCGCGGCGGCCGTCGTCACCAGCGAGTCGTGGGTGACGAACAGGTGCACGCCGGGCGCTCCGGCCGCCGTCGCGAGCACGTGCCCCACCAGTCGCCGCGACGCCGGTACCGGGTCTGCGAGGCCCGCGAGGCGGTCGCCGGCGACCAGGTGCGCCATCACGCGCTCATGGCCGAGCCCCTGCCACGTTGCCCAGGCCGCGGGCCCTGGCTCGACGTAGACGCCGGGGTGGCCCAGGTGGCGGTCTTCGACGATGTTCGCCTCGATCTCAGCGCCATCGACGATCGACTCAGCCGTCTCGATGCACCTTCGGACGGGGCTCGCGTGGACGGTGCGGAGGCGCGCGCGGACGAGCCGTCCCAGGTCGCGCGCGAGTTCCTTCCCCTCCGGCAGCAGCAGGACGTCGTTGCCCGGCTCGCCCGCGGGGATGGGTCCGCGCGCCGAGTGGCGAATCAGCAGCACCGTGGCGCGGCCGGGCGGCGCCTCGCGAACGGCCCGGAGCGTCGGCTCCGGGATGATGAACGGCCCGGTCATGCGGCCCTCGCGACCACGACATCGACGACGGCGCTCAGTCGGCGCACCTCCTCGTACTCCCAGCCGGAACGCCGGAGAAGCTCGTGGAACTGCGCGGCTGTGCGCTCACGCCCCCCGGTGCTCAGAAGGAGGTGGAGGGACAACAGCCCGCCGCGGAAGCCCGTCTCGGGTCGAACCAGCTCGACGACGTAGAGCCGCCCACCCGCGTCGACCGCCTCCCGCGCCCTGCGCAGGACCTCGATGGCGCGTTCGTCGGGCCAGTCGTGCAGCACGCGCGCGAGCACCACCGCGTCGCCGTTGACGGGCCACGGCGAGAACAGGTCGCCGCCTACGAAGCGCAGCCGGCCCGAAAGGTCGTCGGGGACGGTTCCCTGAGCCGCGACTTCGGGCCGGTCGAGCACCACACCCCGCGCGTCAGGCCAGGCGCGCAGGAGCGCCACGGACAGGGCGCCCGAGCCCCCTCCGGCGTCGATCACGTTGTGCCCTGGGTCGATCACCGCGCCCACGCCGGCGTAGTCGTGCGCGGCGTAAGGCGCGAGCGCGGCGTGCAACGCCCGTACGCTGGCCGGATCGGCCGCGGCCTCGGCGAAGGGGTTTGGCGCGCGCCAAGCGGGATCGGCAACCGCGCGGGGCAGCGCCGACCAGTCGCGACGCCCGACCGAAGCCCAGTAGTGGGCGGCGGCGCGGAGGGACTGCGGGTGCTCCCCGCGGAGGAGCGCACCGGCCAGGGATACCGCCCATCGGTCGCCATCGCGGGTCACGAGGCCCAGTTCGCCGAGCGCGCCGAGGAGCCGTCGCTCCGGCTCGTTCAGCGCGTCGTCCCCGAGCGGGAGGCGCTCGAACAGCCCGGCGTCCACGGCGGCGAAGATCGCCTGGCACCGCCAGAAGCTGACCAGCTCGGCGGAAACGGAGTGAAGAAGGTCGCGCCGCGCGGGTCGCAGCTCGACCACGGTACGGCCGGCTTCGTCGATCACCTCGAGCCCGCCGTCGTCGCGCTCGACGCGGGCCTGCCCGTTGTAGAAGGGCTCGACCGCGGCGAAGCGACGGCCGTGCACCGGGTGCCCATGCCGGTCCACGTGCATCCACCCAGCCTCGTCCCGCGCGCGGGAGAAGCCCTTGTGGAACACGTCGAGGTCCACGAACCAGTGACCGTGGAGCTCGTCGCCGGAAGCGTCGATGTGCGTGGAGTAGCCGTCGTCGCGCTGCACCACGGCGATCCCGTCGCGGTAGTCGCCGGCGTAGCGATACCCGGCCTCGTAGGCGGGCCGCCCGTCCGCACCGATGTGCCGGTAGCGGCCGGACCCGTCGCGCACCGGGCACCGGCCGCCCTGGAAGTTGCCAGCCCACGCCCACCGGCCCGCCGAGAGCGCGGTGCCGTCCGGCCGGAGGTGCAGCCAGCCGTCCTCGGCGACGACGGCCGCCACCCCCTCGTAGAACCCGAACGTGCGCCTGAGGCGAGCTGCGTAGGCAGGGCGCCCCGCGGTGTCGACGTGGTAGGCGCCCGAGCCGTCAAGCACGGGAGCCAGGCCCGGCGCATGGAACTTGAGCACCTCGGTGAACCGCGCTGCGTACAACGGCGCGCCGTCGACCACGTGGTGCGTGCCGTCGTCGGAGACGACGCTGTTCCGCCAGTCGCCGCCGGTCACGGCGTCACCGGCTTGCGCATGTTGCAGGAGAGGCACAGCCCGCGACTCGAATAGCTGGCCATCAGCCGCTGGTATCGCTCACCGTTCCAGACCTCGCGGATGCTCACCTCGTTGAGGTCGCCGAACTCGCCCAGCGACCGCCGATCGGCGTCGGGAGCACAGCACGGGTTGAAGCGGCCCTCGGCGCTCACCCACGCTTCCTGCCCGAGGAAAGGGCAGGGACCGCCGGGTGCGAGGTCCTTCGTGGCGTCCTCGTCGAGCAGGAAGATGTTCTCTAGCAGCACGCGCCCGCCGCTCGGGAGCCGGTGCCGGTCGACGGCGTCGCGGGCCGCGAGCACCGCCTGGTTCCAGCGGGCGATGGACTCGCGCGAGCGACGCATCGAGAGGCCCTTGATGGCGTCGAAGTGGGCCCACAGGTGGTGTCCCTTCACCCGGTCGACGCCCAGCTCCGCCGCGAGGCGCACGATCTCGGCGAGCTCGTGGACGTTTGTGTCGAGGAACGTGAGCTGGAAGGTGACGCGGCAGCGGTTACCGCCCGTCGCGGCGTGCGCGTCCCGGACCTCGATGAAGGCGCGGACGTTCTCCAGCACCCGCTCCCACTGCGTGCCGACCATGACGGCCTCGTGCGTCGCCTTCGTGGCTCCGTTCCACGAGATCTTCACGTCGGAGGTGATGGGCACGACGCGCTCGGCCCACCCGCGTGCCCCGAGCCGCGGGAACGTGCCATTCGTCGTGAGGTTGAGGAAGACGCCGTGCTCGCGGCACAACTCGACGATCTCCTCGAAGTGCGCGTAAAGCAGCGGCTCGCCCATCGTGGACGGGATGATCTCGCGCAGTCCCGTTCCCCGGCTATCCGCCAGCACCCGGCGGAGCAGTTCGACGGGCATCCGGCGAGGCTTCTTGCCCGATGCCTTCCGCTCCTCCTGGAGCGTGCTGTGGACGCTGTGCTCCTCGCACATGATGCAGTGGAGGTTGCAGTCGTCGGGATTGGTGTCGAACGTGATGCGCCACGGCCCCGGCTGGGCATCCACGCGCGCGGAGCTCCGCCGGCGGAGCAGCTCCTCGTAGACCCCCTCGACCTGGCGGACGTGGACGCTGATGTCGGGGATCCGCCCCTCCGGGTCGTAGAGGTAGCCGCGCGCACCGAGGCACCGGGCGAGCGCCGGATCGTCGGCGAGGCGCTGCATCTGACGGGCGAGGTCGTCGGGGTCGCGGTGCCGGAAGAGAAGACCGTTGACCTCGTGGTGGACGTACTCGGCCATGCCGCCGGCGTCGGCGGTGATCACGGGGACGCCCGCCCCCTGTGCCTCGTGGATGACGAGCGGCGAGTTCTCGACCCACACCGACGGCACGACGATGGCGTCCACGCGGTCGAACACGTCGCGGACGATCTCCTGGTTGCGGTACTCGGGCAGCCACTCGACGCGCTCGGCCGCGTGCCGCGGAAGACTTTCGGCGATGGCCTTCAGGGCGTCGGTGTCCTGCCCGCGCGGCCTCCCGTAGATTCGGAGCCGTACATCGCCGCGAACCAGGCCGAAGGCCGCGATGAGCTGGTGGATCCCCTTCGCCGGGATGTGGGTGCCGATGTAGCCGAAGGTGAACGGTTCTCCGGCTGGGCGGTTCCGGCCGACGAGGCGCTCGCGGTCGAAACCGTAGTCGAGGTACCGGAGCTTCGCGGCGGGAAGACCGAACTCCTTCTTGAAGCGGTCGAGGAGGTAGCGGGCCGGCGCGAGGAACACGTCGACGTGCTCGGTCATCTCGCGGACATGGGCCATCCGGCGGCCCACCCAGTCCGTCCACGCCGCGACGTCCGTGGCCTCCTCGTCGGTCGCACCGGAGAAGTAGCGGGCGTAGCAGCGCCGCGCGCACTTCTCGTCCTGCTGGCCGTCGCAGGCCGCCCACAGGTTCTCCGGGTCCTCCGGGAACATCTGCATGAACTGGCCACGCGGGCACATCAGCCAGTAGTCGTGCAGGGTGAACACGACGGGCAGGCCCCGCGCCGCAGCCTCGCCGAGGAGCGATGTGGAGAGGTGGTTCAGGTGCCCGACGTGGACGACGTCGGGCCGCACGCGGTCAAGGACCTCGGCGAACCGTTGGTCCACGCCGACATGCCGGTAGCGGTCCCGGTGCCGGGGCATGTTGACGACGTGGAGCTTCACGCGTGCGTCGTCGGGGTCGACGTCGTCGCGAAGCGCGTAGTCGGAGGCGA
>VGRQ01000130.1 GCA_016875315.1 Deltaproteobacteria bacterium
CCTCGACCTCGCGTGGCTGCCGCTCCCCGGCGGCGAGGCCCTGGCCGTCGCGGCGGCCTGGGCGGCGCCGGTACACGCGATCCGCTACCTCCGGGCCGAGGGTCACGTCGCGACACGGATGCTATTCGGTACCGTGCTCGTGCTCGACCTGGGGCTGGCCGGAACGCGGCTGTCGCGACCGGAGCGCCCCGTGCCCAGCCCGGTGGTCGCGGCCCTCGCGGCCGACCCGCGGTCAACGGTGCTCACCGTGCTCCCCGAGGGCAGCGTGTCGACGGTGGGCCTCTGTCCCGACCACCGGCAGCTGGTCCTCGGCCTCCCCGCGGGCGCCGAGGCGGTGGGCGACGTGCCGCCACCGATGGGGCTGCACCGCGGCACCTTGCTCGTCGGAGCCAGCTCGGCCGAGGCCTCGGTGCTCGCCACCACGCTGGGCGCCCCGCGCGGCGTGGCGCCGGGCGTGGCGTACTGGGCGGCCCGGTGAAGCTCATGGGCATCGTCAACGCCACCCCCGACAGCTTCGCCGACGGGGGGCGGTACTCGGCGCTCGACCGGGCGCTGCAGCTCTGCGACGAGGGTGCCGACATCGTCGACATCGGCGGCGAGAGCACCCGCCCCGGCGCCGCCGAGGTGCCCGTCGACGAGGAGCTGGCGCGAGTGATCCCCGTGGTCAGGGGCCTGCGCGCCGCTCGTCCCTCGGTGACGATCAGTATCGATACACGACGCGCGCGGGTGGCCGCTGCCGCCGTCGACGCCGGCGCTGGCGTGGTCAACGACGTCTCCGCCGGTGCCGACCCGGCGATGTTCGGCACCTGCGCCGAGCGCGGCTGCGCGATGGTACTGATGCACATGCGCGGCACCCCGGCCACGATGCGGAGCCTCGTCGACTACGACGACGTGTGCGCCGAGGTGTGGGCGTCGCTGGCCTCGCGGGCGGCCTCGGCCCGCGAGGCCGGGGTTCCATCGGCGTGGCTCGACCCGGGGATCGGCTTCGCCAAGACGGCGGACCAGTCCCTCGCGCTCCTGCGCGACCTGCCGTCCCGTCGTGACAAGAGGGTGCTGGTCGGCGCCTCGCGGAAGTCCTTCCTCGCGGGCCTCGGACCCCAGCCGAGCCCCGGCGATCGGCTGCCGGGCTCGCTCGCGGTGGCCTTGTGGTGTCGCGACGCGGGCGTCGACGTGCTCCGGGTACACGACGTGGCCGCCACGCGCGCCGCGCTCCTCACCTGGGGCGCGCTCCGGGGGGAAACGTCGTGATCGAGCTCGCGCAGCTCTACCTCGGCGACCTTCGCTTCACCGATGTCATCGACATCGTGCTGCTCTGGTTCGTGCTCTACCAGGCGTTGATCCTGTTGCGCGGCACGCGGGCCTTGCAGTCCCTGCTCGGCATCGCCGCGGCCGGCGCGCTGTACGTCATCGCGGGCCAGTTCGAGCTCTACGCGGTGCACTGGATCTTCGAGAAGTTCTTCGACATCGCCGTGCTCGCGGTGCTGATCCTCTTCCAGAACGACATCCGCCGCGGGCTGGCCGGCGCCGGTGGGCGCCTGTTCCCCACCTTCGGGCAGAAAAGCGACCAGACGGCCTTCGAGGAGATCGTCCGCGCCAGCTTCCTGATGGCGAGCCGTCGCATCGGTGCGCTGATCGCCGTCGAGCGACAGGCCACGCTCCAGGAGTACGCCGACAGTGGCAGTCGACTCGACGCGCGGCTGTCGGCGGAGCTGCTGTTGTCGATCTTCCACCCCACGAGCCCCCTCCACGACGGCGCCGTGGTGGTGCGCCGCGGACAGGTGCTCGCGGGCAAGGTGTTCCTGCCGCTGTCGCTGAGCCGCGAGATCAGCCGCTTCGTGGGCACCCGGCACCGGGCGGCGGTGGGGCTCACCGAGGAGACCGACGCGGTGGTGGTGATCGTGTCCGAGGAGCGCGGGACGGTGGCGGTGGTGGTGGCCGGGGAGGTACGACCGGTGGCCGACGCCAACGAGCTGCGCCAGCGCCTCGTGGAGGCCTTCGACCCGGCGACCAAGGCGCAGGGGGTACACGCGTGAAGACCCGCATCGCCACGCTCAGGGACAGCCTCACCCACAACCTCGGGTACCGGCTCGTGGCGCTGTTGATGGCGCTGGTGTTCTGGGTGTGGGTGCAGAGCGAGCAGCGCGTGGAAACGCGAGCGCGAGCGACGGTGAAGTGGCTGCTTCCCGAGGG
Source organism: Deltaproteobacteria bacterium (assembly GCA_016875315.1). Classification (GTDB taxonomy): domain Bacteria; phylum Myxococcota_A; class UBA796; order UBA796; family SXON01; genus SXON01. The sequence goes on from VGRQ01000130.1 coordinate 2,191, forward strand.
GCTCGCGCTGGTCGAGCCGCCGCTCGAGAGCGTGACGCTCACGGTGGAGGGCGTCCAGGCCATCGTGCGCAGCCTGCGACAGCGAGAGCTCGAGATCGAGGTGGATCTCAGCAAGGCGCGCGAGGGCGACGTGGCCGTCGACCTGGCCCAGAAGTCGATCGACGGGCTGCCCCAGCAGCTCCACGTGCTCGCGGTGTCGCCGTCGCAAGTGCGGGTAACGCTCGACCGGGTGTTGCGTCGTAAGGTGAGCGTGTCGCCGAACCCGGTGGGCAAGGTGGCCGACGGTTACCGGGTGATCGAGGTGAGCGTGTCGCCCCAGCGCGGCGAGCTGGAGGGCCCGGTGTCGATCCTCAAGAACATCGACAGCGTGACCACCGAGGAGGTCGACATCGGCGGCCTCCGCGAGGACGCCGACTTCACCGTGGGGCTGGCGCTGCGCAAGGGCGTGGCCCTTGCCGGCAAGGGCAACGCCTTCACCGTACACGTCGACGTGGAGCCCGTCGTGACTGAGCGCCGCTTCGAGGGCGTGCCCGTGCTCGTCCGCGACGGCGCCTACGTGGCCTCTACCCAGTCGGTGGCGGTGCAACTGGCGGGCCCCGAGGAGGAGCTGGCCGCCATCGACGCGGGGGTGGTGAGCGTGATGGTCTACTTGCCGGAGGGCTACGGCGAGGCCGCAGGCGAGGCGAGGCGGGGCAAGGCCAACGGCCCGCGCTACGAGGTGGTTCACGGTGGCAGCGAGGCGGTGAAGGTGCAGGGGGTCGAGCCCGACCGCATTGCCATCGTTCGCAAGGAGTAAGGCATGCAGTTCGGCACCGATGGCATCCGGGGCAGGGCCGGGATCGAGATCACCCCGGAGCTCGGGCGCAGGCTCGGCAACGCCGTGGCGCGGGTGATCGGCGCGCACGTGTGGGTGGCGCGCGACCCCCGTCCCTCGTCGCCCGGGATCGCCGAGGCGGTGGCGCAGGGGGTGGTGGAGGGCGGCGGCTACGCCACCAGCCTCGGGGTCTTGCCCACGCCGGGGCTCTCGGCGCGGCTCGCCGAGGACCCCGGGAGCGCCGGGGTGATGGTGACCGCCTCGCACAACCCCGAGGGCGACAATGGCCTCAAGGTGCTGTTCGCCGATGGCAAGAAGCTGGGGAGCGGCGTGCTCGCCGCGATCAGCCGCGAGATCGACAACCCGGTGCGTCGCGCCGGGGGGAGCCAGCGCAGCCTCGAGGACGGCGTGGATCGCTACGTCAAGTGGCTCCTTGGCCACCTGCCCCCGGGCCGGTGGCTGGAAGGCAAGCGCATCCTCTTCGACCCGGCGATGGGCGCCGGCGCGCAGGCCGGTCGCAAGTTGCTGGAGGCGCTGGGCGCGCAGGTGGAGCTGTTCTCGGGACGCGCCATCAACGACCGCTGCGGTTCGGTCCACCCGCAGTTCGCGGCGATGGCACTGCGCAAGGGCGGCCACGACGCGGCGCTGGTGCTCGACGGCGACGGCGACCGGGTGGCGATGGTGGCCAGCGACGGGTCGATCCTCGACGGCGACCACCTGCTGTGGATCCTCCGCGAGGGCCCGGTGATGGTGGGGACGGTGATGAGCAACCTCGGGCTCGAGCGCGCACTCGGTGACGACGGCATCCGGCTCCACCGCGCGCCGGTGGGCGACACCTTCGTGGCCGCCTCGATGGACGACCTCGCGGCGACGGTGGGCGGAGAGCCGAGCGGGCACATCATCGTGCGCGGCGGCACCCCCACCGCCGACGGCTTGCTCGTGGGGGCGCTCGCCCTGGCGCGCGCTCCCGGCCTCTCGACGGCCGGCTACCGGCCCTGCCCGCAAGCTCACGCCTCGCTCCGGGACGTGATCCGCACCGACGTCGACACCGCCTTCGTGACCGAGGCGGGCGGTCGCGTGGTGGTGCGCAAGTCGGGGACGGAGCCCGTGGTACGGGTGATGGTGGAACATGCCGACGTGACGCTGGCCAACACCCTGCGCGACCGGGTAGTCGAGCTGCTCCGGAAGGAAGCCTGATGCGACGACTCGGCGTCAACGTCGACCACGTGGCCACGCTGCGGCAGGCGCGGCAGGCCCGCTACCCCGACCCCCTCGCGGCGGCGCTCCTCGCCGAGCGCGCCGGCGCCGCGCAGATCACCGTCCACATCCGCGGCGACCGGCGGCACGTTCAAGACCACGACCTCTACCGGATGCGGCAGTCGGTACAGACCCTTCTCAACGTCGAGGCCGCCACCACGCCGGAGATGGCGGCGATCCTGCTCGACGTGCGCCCGCACCGCGTGACGCTGGTGGCCGAGCGGCCGGGCGAGGTCACCACCGAGGGCGGCCTCGACGTGGCGAGCCAGCGCCAGGAAGTGGCGCGCTTCGCGGCCCGGATGCAAGACGCGGGGATCCACGTGGCGCTGTTCATCGACCCCATCACCGAGCAGGTGCAGGCCAGCGCCATTCCCGGGGTAGACATGGTGGAGCTCAACACCGCCAAGTGGAGCGAGACCGGCAACGCCCACGAGCTTGCCCGGCTCGCGGCGGCCACGATGGAGGCGCGCGACTTCGGGCTGCAGGTGGCGGCCGGCCACGGCCTCACGCTCCACAACCTCCGCGCCGTGGTCGAGGCTGCCCCCGACATCGAGGAGTACAACATCGGCCACGCCTTGATCGGCGACGCGGTGTTCCTCGGGCTCGAGGCCTCGGTGCGTCGTTACCTGGAACTGCTCCGGTGACACCGATCTCCCGGGCGGCGCCGATCCGCGCGCTCGACCGGGCGGTGATCGAGGGGCTGGGCCTGCCCTCGCCGGTGCTGATGGAGAACGCCGGGCGCGGCATCGCCGAGGTGCTCGCCCGCCACTACTCGCCCCGGCCAACGCTGGTGCTCTGCGGCCCCGGCAACAACGGGGGCGACGGCTACGTGGTGGCGCGTCACCTGTCGCTCATGGGCTGGACGGTGCGGGCGCTGCCGCTGTTGCCGCCGGCCTCGCCCGACTGCGTGCTCAACTTCGGCGTCGCCACGCGCATGGGGCTGGTGGGGCCGCTCAACGAGCACGAGCTGGTGGTCGACGCGGTGTTTGGCACCGGGCAACGCGCGCCCTTGAACCTGCCGCCCTTCGATCCCGGCACCTCGCCGGTGGTGGCGGTCGACGTGCCCACCGGCATCGACGCCGACACCGGCCAGCGCGTGGGCACTTTCCCGCCCGCCGCGCGCGTGGTGACGGTGGGGCGACTCAAGCCCTTCTTGTTCACGGCGGCCTACGACTACGACCTCGTCGACATCGGGCTGGAACGGGTGGCCACCGAGGCGCCGGAGGCGGTGCGTGTCGACGCGCCCTGGGTGCCCGCCTTGCGTCGTGACGCGACCAAGTTCGACCGGGGCCACGTCGGCGTGCGCGCCGGGAGCCCCGAGAAGACTGGCGCCGCCGTGCTCGCCTGCATCGGCGCGCTGCGGGCGGGCGCGGGCCTCGTGACCCTGTGCATCGCGCGCGAGGCCTGGTCGCGGCTCGGCGCCCTGCCGCCCGAGGTGATGGTGGTGGAGCCGGGCACGGGATTCGTCCCCGGGGCCTGGGTGGTGGGCCCCGGCCTCGGGCGTGCCGCCGACGAGGAAGTCCGTCGCCTGTGGCGCGAGTTTGCCGGTCCCGCCGTGTTCGACGCCGACGGGCTGCGCGCGCTTGACGGATCGGCGCCGGGCGGTCCCCGGGTGATCACCCCCCACGCCGGCGAGGCGGCGGCGCTGCTCGGCGGCGACTGGCGCGCGCTCGAGGCCGATCGACTCGCCACGGCGAGGCGACTGGCCGCCATCGCCCCCTGCATCTACAAGGGCGCCCATCCCATCGTGAGCGGTAGCCCGCTGCGCGTGGTCCCCGGCGCGCATCCCGCGCTCGGCACCGGCGGCAGCGGCGACGTGCTCGCCGGCGTCTGCGGCGCCCTGCTCGCCCAGTCAACCGCCCTGTCCCCGGGCGCCGACGCCGCCGACCTGGCCCTCGCCGCCTGCTGGCTCCACCAGCGCGCTGCCGCCGATCTCCCCGCCGGCGCCTTGCCCTCCGAGGTGGCGGCGCGTTTCCCCGCCCTGCGATGACCCACGAGTTCGACGTGTCGACCGTCGAGCAGACCCAGGCCGTGGGCGCCTGGCTGGCCACGCTCGCCCGCGACGGGACGGTGATCCTCCTCGACGGCGCCCTCGGCGCCGGCAAGACCACGCTGGTGCAGGGTCTCGCCCGCGCCCTCGGGGTCACGCGCGAGGTGACGAGCCCCACCTACGCCATCGTCCACGAGTACCCCGAGGCCCGCGTGCCGCTCTACCACGCCGACGTGTACCGGCTGGAGCACCCCGAGGAGCTCGTCCAGACCGGCATCGCCGAGCGCGTGGGCGAGTCGGGCTGCTGGGTAATCGAGTGGGCCTCGAAGTTCCCCGGGGCGTGGCCGCCGGGCGTCGAGGTGCAGTTCGTCGATGAAGAAAGGTGCCGGAGGTTAAGGGTTAAGACTTAGCTGTTGGCGGGTCAACACCCGAGCCCGCCCCGCGGCCGCCGCCCTTGACGCGCCCCGTCCGGTGCGCATCCCTCCGCCCGTGTTCACCCCCGCGCACGACCCGTGGTTGCATCGCGCCGAGGACCTCGTCGACACCATCGTCGCCAGCGCAAAGTGGCTATTCGACCACGAGGGACGAGCCGCTGCCCTGCTCGCGCTCGGCCTCGCGCTCTCCCTGCTCCTACCGGTGTCGCGACCCGAGTTTCCCGGCGTGGTGGTCCACCTCCCCGGCGTGGGCTGGGTCGATGCCGCCACGGTCGAGGACCTGCCCCCCGGCGCGCGCGACGGCGACCGCCTGGTGCTGGTGACCGGTCGCGAGACCCGGGCCCCGGCACCCCCGCCCGCCGGGGACGGCGCCGGCCTGCCCGAGCGTGCCTTCAACCGGGCTATCTCGCTGAACACCGCGTCGATCGCCGAGCTCGAGACTCTCCCCGGCGTGGGCCCCACCCTCGCGGCGCGGATCGTCGCCGGGCGCCCCTACGCCTCGGTCGACGACCTCGACCGGGTCAAGGGCATCGGACCCAGGACGCTGTCGCGACTGCGGGGGCGGGTCGAGCCCTAGCCGCGGGCTAGAGCCACCGCTTCGCCCTGAACCACACCACCAGCATCGCCGCGCTCAGCACCATCAGCAGGATCGCGCCCCAGAAGCCGAGCGGGTCGTGCGTGGTGGGGATGACGTCGAAGTTCATCCCGAACACCCCGGACACCACCGTCATCGGGAGCAGGAGCGTGCTCACGATGGCGAGGTACTTCATCACCCGGTTGAGGTTCTCGTTGATGTGGTCGGACCGGACTTGCAGCGCGCCGGAGCACACCTCGGCGAGCAGGGCCGCCGTGTCGATGACGGCGTCGATGTGGTCGAGCACGTCCTGGAAGTAGTGGCGTCCCTGGTCTTTCTCGTCGAGCCCGTCGCGGAGGCGGGTGATCACCTCGCGCTGCGGCAACAGCGAGCGGCGCATCAGCCCCAGGTGGTTGCGCATGCTCACCAGCTGCGGCACCACCTGGCGCTCCTCGTCGGTGAGCGCGAGCTCGGCGAGCTGGTCGATCCGGTCTTCCCAGCGGTCGAGCACTTCCACGAACTCGTCGACGATGGCATCGACCAGCGCGTGCAGCACCCGCTCCGCGCCGAAGCCCACCCGGTCGCTGTCGGACAACACGAGCTTGTCGACCCGGTCGATGGCGCTCACCGGGCGGTCGTGGACCGACACCACCAGCCCCGGGCGGACGAACACTCGCACCGACACGGTGTCGATCTCGTCGGCGGTGCCGGTATCGAGGGCCTGGAGCACGATGAAGGTGTGGGCCGGGAAACGCTCGTACTTCGAGCGGCGCTGCGGGTGGACGCAGTCCTCGAGCGCCAGCGGATGAAAGCGCCACTCGGGGGGGATCACCGCGAGGCCGAGCGCGCTGCTGGCCACGATGTCGACCCACACGGTGCAGCCCTCGGGCGCGCCGCGCGCCAGGGCGATGTTCTCGTCGGCCTGCACGCGGCCGTCGGGGTACAGGACGTGGGTGCGGACCATCAGTAGTGCGGCGGCTTCTCGAAGTCGGTGCCCGCCACCGAGTCGTCGCGCATCGCGTCGATCTCGCCCCGCAGCCGGCGCATCTCGTCGGCGGTGGTGCGCACCACCTCGTCGAGCTCGGCGAGGCTTTTTTCCAGCCAGGCCAGCCGGGCCTCGATGGCTTCGATGCGGTCCATCGGCCTACCGGCAGCGCTGCGTCTTCGACCCGGACGAGGTCGTGCAACTCAGCGTGGACAGGTTGAAGGAGCACCCGGTGATGTAGCTGCCACTCACTCCGCATGACTTGACGGAGCCGCTCCAGCCCTCGGTGACGGAACACAGCGAGGTGATCGCGCACTCGCCCGTGGTCTTGAAGTACTTCTCCTCGCTGCCATCGCAGTTCCAGTCGTAGCTGCCGTCGCCGCGGTCGGACGTGGAGTAGCTCGTGACACCCGGCGCAGCGTTGGCGTCGAAGTCGTAGCAGTCGGTGTCGTAGCTCGAGGTGTAGTAGCCGCTGGTAGAACACAAGCACCGACCGGACACGCTCTCGGAGCCGAAGCCGTCGCCGTCGTAGTCGTAGTAGTAGGTGGTGCAGCCGTCGGCGTCGACCTCGTCGGTGCTGCCGTCGCAGTCGTTGTCGGCGCTGTCGCACTCCTCGGTGCCGTCGGGCGAGATGCTGTCGTCGGTGTCGTCGCAGTCCTCGCCGATCTCCACGCCGCTGGCGGGGGTGGCGTCGCCCCAGCCGTCGTCGTCGGCGTCGGCGAAGCAGAGCGCGGGGTCGCTCTCGTTCTCCGCGGCGCCGGGGAAGGCCCACTCGTCGCCGTCGTCGCAGTCGTCGCCACCGGTCGTCATCGACAGGTGGCCGTCGCCGTCGAAGTCTTCCTCGGCCACGCCATTGCAGTCCTGGTCGACGTAGTCGCTGTAGTCCTCCGGCGCGCCGGGGTAGCTCTCGTCGTCGCCGTCGTCGCAGTCGCCGCCGTTCTCGCTGTAGCCGTCGCCGTCGTCGTCGTAGGCGGCGGTGCCCTCGTCCACCACGCTGTCGCAGTCGTTGTCGCGACCGTCCTCGATCTCGCCAGCGCCGGGGTAGCTCGCCACCGAGTTGTCGTCGCAGTCGCCGGCGATCTCGGTGTAGCCGTCGCCGTCGTCGTCGTACCAGTTGGTGCCCTCGTCGGTGACGCCGTCGCAGTCGTTGTCGGCCGCGTCGTAGTCCTCGGTGGCGCCGGGGTAGGTGGTGGCGTCGGTGTCGTCGCAGTCGCCGTCGACCTCGGCGAAGCCGTCGCCGTCGTCGTCGAAGCCGCTGGTGCCCTCGTCGACGAGGTCGTCGCAGTCGTCGTCGACGCCGTTGAAGGTCTCGCTGGCGGCGGGGCTCACGGCGTCGTTGGCGTCGTCGCAGTCGCCCTGGGTCTCGTTCCAGCCGTCGCCGTCGTCGTCGTGGTCGAGGTAGCTGTCGACGACGAGGGCCGCCTGGTCGGTGGCGGTGAGGCCCGCCGTGTCGGTGACGGTGAAGTCGAGGTAGTGCGTGCCCGCGCCGAGCCGCGCCGTGCACGAGAAGTCGCCGTTCTTGTCGGCGTAGCCGGTACACACCTCGCCGCTGGCCTCGCTGGTGATGGTGATCGACAGCAGATCGGCCTCGTCCTGGTTGTCGGACACCTTCGCCGCGAAGCTGAAGTCCTCGTCGTCGCGACCCACCTCGCCCGCCACCGGGTGGACGATCTCGATCTCCGGGGCGTCGGGCACCTCGAGGATACCGAGGTCGATGCTGTACTCCGAGCGGTTGCCATCGGCATCCGTCGCCGCGAGGGTGATCTCATGAGTGCCGACGGACAGGGTGGCGATGCTGAAGGCCACGCTGCCGTCGGGCTCCACCACGGCGTCCTCGGAGAGCATGCCGTCGATGGTGCTCGACCAGGTGATCGCCAGGTCGGAGGGGTCGGTCTCGCGGTCCTGGACCTTGCCCTCGAAGTCGACGGTGGTGCCCTCGTTGGCCATGGTGCCGCTCGGGGGCGCGGTGATGCTCACCTCCGGGGGCGCGTTGTAGACGCTGACCTTGCTGTCGTTCTCGCAGGCCAGGATGAAGGCGAGGATGCTCATCGGGCAACACTAACCTCGCGAACGGGCAGCCGAATCCCAAAAAACGATAAAGCGTCCGGGTTCGATTGACGCCTTCGGCCTGGCGTGCTCTGCTGCCCCGCGATGCGCCTGGGTGAACTCCTCGCCGATCCACGCAAGGGCCGATGGGTCATCGGTGGTCTCGCGGTGGCCCTGGTCATCTACGCCGCTCACTACGCGAAGCTGTACGCCGATATCGACGCTGGGCGCGCGGCGGTTGCCACGCGCGTGGCCTGGGCTGGCCGGGCGGGGGAACTGGCCGTGGCGGACGACGCCGCCTGGC
>VGRQ01000131.1 GCA_016875315.1 Deltaproteobacteria bacterium
GGTCGCGGCAGCGCTGGTGCTGCTCGGCATGTTCGCGCTGGTGGTGGTCAACCTCCAGGGCCTCGTGGCCGGCTGGCAACAAGACGTACACGTGTCGGCTTACTTCCAGCCGTCGCTCGACGCGGAGGACTGGGCCGAGGCCAAGTCGGAGATCGCTGGCCGGGTGGAGGTCGACGCGGTGTCGCTGGTCTCGCCAGAGGAGGCGGCGGCGTGGATGACCGAGCGGATGCCCGAGGTGGGCGAGGTGGTGGCCGAGCTCGGTCCCAGCGCGCTCCCAGCGTCGCTCGAGATCACCCTCCGCGCCGAGCACCGGGGCGCCGAGGCCATGGACGCCTTCGCCGAGTCGCTCGCGGCCAGCGGTCGCTTTGCCGAGCTTGACTACGGTCGCGAGTGGGTGGCGCGCGCCGCGAGTTTCCTCGACTTGCTGGGCATGCTGGGCGTGGCCCTCGGTGTCATCATCGCCGTGGCGGCGCTGTTCCTGGTGGGCAACACCATCAACCTCGTGGTCCTCGCCCGGCGCGACGAGCTGGAGATCCTCCGCCTCGTGGGGGCGACCGACAGCTACATCCTCGGGCCCTTCGTGGTGGAGGGGGTGGCCCAGGGCCTGCTCGGCGCGCTGGCGGCGCTCGGTTGCCTCCAGGCCGTCCACCGTGGCCTCCTGGTCCAGCTCAACGACATCCTCCCCCTCGCGTTCGGCGGCGAGTCCCTGCGCTTCCTGCCCGCCGGGCTCGTGCTGGCCCTCGGGCTGGGTGGCGTCGTGATCGGTGCGCTGCCCGCGTGGGTGGCCGGGCGTCGCTCCCTCGCGAGGCTTCCCTGAGCGGCATGTGGCTCGCGCTCTGCCTCGCGGCCGGGGCGCAGGAGGGATCCGCCCAGCAGCTGCTCGCGGAGATCGAGGCCTACGACACGCAGGTGGCCTTGCTCAGCGGCCAGCTCGCCACGCTCGAGGGCACGGTGGCCGCCGCGCAGGCCGACGCCGATGCCAAGCTGGCGGCCGCGGCGGCGGCGGAGGCCCAGGTGGCCGGTCGAGGCGACTCGGTCCGGGCGCTGGTGCGCGCGCTGTATCGGCTCCGGAGGTTCGGTGCGCTCCGACTGCTCTTCGGCGCCGACGATCCCGTTGAGCTGCGCCGGCGCGCGTACTACCTGCGCGCCGTCATCGTCGCCAACCAGGCCCGCACCGCCGAGTACGTGGCCCTCGCCGAGCAGAACCGGGCGGCGGCCGCCTCCGCGGCCACGGCCAACGAGGCTAGCTTCCGCCTTCGCGAGCAGCTCCTGGTCCAGCGAGACGCGCTCGAGGCGGAGCGGAAGCGCCGCGTGGTGCTCCTGCGCGAGATCCAGCGCCAGCCCGCGATGGCCAGCCAGTACCGGGCCGAGGTTGCCCAGGCGCAGGAGAGCTTCACGCAGTCGGTGGCCACGCGCGAGGCCACGCTGCCCTCGTCGGTGGGCGGCTCCGACACGGCGAGCTTCCGCTCCCTCCGCGGCAAGTTGCGCAAGCCGGTGGCGGGGCGGCTCCTGCGCGGCTTCGGTGCCTACGCCGACGCCACGACCGGCGCGCGGGCCACCAACCTCGGCATCGACTGGTCGGCGGGCGCGGGGACGAGCTTCGCGGCGGTGGCCGACGGCGTCGTCACGCGGGCCGGCTACGTCCGGGGCTACGGCCAGATGGTAATGCTCCAGCACGGCGCCTACACGACGCTCTACGCGCACGCGAGTGCCCTGCGGGTCGCGGTCGACCAGCACGTCCGCGCGGGGGACACGCTGGGCCTCGTGGGGGCGACGGGCCTCGCCGACGGCGGCGGCGAGCGCCTCCACTTCGAGCTGCGCTACAACGGCACGCCCCAGGACCCCGCGGAGTGGCTCGCACCTTGAGGTCGGCCCGGCGCGGGCAACTCGCAGCCTTCGGGCTTGGGTTTTGCTGCGCTTCCGCAATCGGTGCCGCAGGCGCCTACCCGGCCTTCGAGCGCTTCGCGCGGGTTGTCGCCGACGTGGAGGCACACTTCGAGCGCGAGGTGAGCGCGAGCGCGCTGGTGGAGGCGGCCCTGAATGGACTCGCGGGCGCGCTCGACGAGCACAGCGCCTACTACGACGCGGCCACCTGGCGAGCGATCCGCGACCGCGAGGCCGGGCTGCTGGTGGGCGTGGGCGTCGCGACCGAGGCACGGGCGTGCGGCCTGTCGGTGACGCGGGTGGAGCCTTACGGCCCGGCTGAGCGCGCCGGCATCGTGGTGGGCGAGTGCATCCAGAGCGTGGACGGGCTCCCGGCCACGGCCCCCGCGCTCGAGGGTCCCGAGGGCACCGCTCTGCGCCTAGGACTAGTGGACGGGAGCCGGCCGCGGGAAGTCGCGGTGCTCCGGGGGCGGGCTCGTCCCCCGGCGGTCGAGGCCCGGGCGATCGGCAACGACCTCGTCCACGTGCGCGTGCGGCACCTCGCCGACCCGGTCGCCCGTCCCCTGGCCGACGCGGTCGCGGCTCGAAAGCGGGCGCCGGCCGGGATGGTCCTCGACCTCCGCGGCAACCCGGGCGGGCGCGTGGAAGAGGCCGCCGCCCTCGTCGATCTCTTCGTGCAGAGCGGCGTCATCGTGAGCACCCGCCGCCGGGCGGGCGGCGACGACGTGCTGCAGGCGCGGGCCTCGGCCGACGACTGGAGCTTCCCGGTGGTGGTGCTGGTCGACGGGGAAACTGCGAGCGCGGCCGAGATCGTGGCTGGCGCCCTTCGCGACCTCGGGCGCGCCCAGCTCGCGGGGGCGCGGACCTACGGCAAGGGCTCGGTACAGCGCCTCTTCGCCTACGAGGATGGCGCGGCGCTGAAGCTCACCGTCGGCCGCTACTACCTGCCCAGCGGAACCCCCATCCTCGACCACCAGGGTCTGGAGCCCGACGTGCTGGTCGAGCCCCGCGCCGGCGCCGATGCGGCGCTGGAAGCTGGGATCGCCTTGCTCCGCCGCTAGCCCGCCGCCCGGCTCGGCTGTCGCGACCGCGCGAAGCTCCCGGTGCAGGCGCGCCAGCTCGCCGAGGGCGCGAGCCACCACGCGCGGATTGGCGCCGGTGGCGATGCCGGCTGCCCTCGGGCGGTGGCGGACCGGGACCTCCCGGATGCGGAAGCCGGCGGCGCGCGCGCGGACGAGGATCTCGGTGTTGATGAACGCCCCCACGCTGCGCAGGGGGATGGCCAGGAACACCCGCCGGTCGAAGAGCTTGAAGGCGCAGTCGATGTCGCGCACCCCGAGGTGGAAGATGCCATCGACGAGCCGGTTCCACGCCCAGGCGTTGACCCGTCGCGACAGCGGATCGCAGCGCACCTCGCGGTAACCGACGACGATCTCGTAGCCGTCTGCCCAGCGCTCCAGGCGGCCTAGCTGCCGCAGGTCGAACTGCTGGTCGGCGTCGCTGAAGAAGACGTGGCTCGACCGGGCCGCCTCCAGCCCGGTGCGTAGCGCCGCCCCGTAGCCCCGGTTGCGCGCGTGGCGCAGCACCCGCACCCGGGCGTCGCCCAGGCCGCTGGCCGAGCTCGCGGTGCCGTCGCGGCTGCCATCATCCACCACGAGCACCTCGCCGCCGAGGCCGCGCCGGTCGAGCGTTTCGAGGGCCGAGCGCACCACTGCCGCGACGTTGGCCTCCTCGTTGAAGGCCGGGAGCACGATCGAGAGCGAACGGAGCAAGCCCTAGTCGGAGTACCCGAAGTGGTACGGCTCCTCGTCGCCGCCGTCGGGACTCGTCACGCTGTTCTGGGCCATGTCGACCGCCAGCAGGTAGTACCACATGCCGCCAGAGTGCTGCTCGTCGGCCTGGATCGTCGCCTGCCAGAGCTCGTCGCCCTGGGCGGCGAAGCCCACGCTGCTCCAGTCCTTGGAGCTGTCGGTCTCGTTGCGGAAGTAGAGCGTCGCCATGAAGACGCCGGTCTCGTCGTCGGTGATGTAGGCCTCGACGACGACGTCGGTGCCGCTGGGCTGGTTGTCGGTGAAGGGATCGAAGACGATGGTCGGCGCCACCTGGTCGCTGCCCTCGTCGAACTCTTCGGTATCGCTGGTACCGCCGCCGCTCACGTTGTTGCCGCCGATGCCTTCCTGGCAGGCGAGGAGGAGTGTCAGGACGCTGCTCATCGGGCCTCCACCACCACGATACTCACTTGCGGCGAGTGATGAGGCGGAAAGACGTGAACTGCTCCTTGCCGGCCACGTAGAGCACGCCGTAGAGCACGTCGTAGGGCGTGTCCTCGTCGGCCACCACCATCAGGCTGCCGTCGAACGGGGCGCCGCCGCCGTCGGCGATGCGCTGGATGGTCTCGCGGCGAGTGCCGAGCGCGGCGCCGACGGGCGTCCAGGCGTTGACGTCGCCCGAGGTCGCATCGAGGGGGCGGCCGTCCTGTAGCTTGAGCACCAGCTTGTCGTCGACGAGGATGGCCGAGCGCGACAACATGACTCGCACGCCCGGGACGAGCGTGTCGGTGGTGATGGAGGCCGGGGGCTTGAGGTCTTCCGCGAACTGGATGTTCTCCGGCGCCGAGGCGTACTGCTTGATCAGGTAGACCAGCAGGATGGTCATCACGTCCATCATCGCGGTGAGGTTGAGTCCCTCGATCGCGCTGCCCAGCTTCGATCGCTTGCGGCGGCGGAGCAGAAGCTCGTCGTCGCTCGTCTCGGGCGGGGCCCCCTCGACGATCTCCGAGGAGTACGTCGCAGACGGCGTCACTGCTGCACCACCGAGGCCAGGGTCACGCCCGTGAACAGTGGCTTGGTGGCGACGCCGTCGAAACGAACCGCGTCCATCGTGGCCATCACCTCGGAGTAGCTCTGGGTGGAGCCTGCGGTGATCACGATGCTCTCCGACAGGTTGGGCAAGGCCGCCTTGAGTTCCTTCAGCTTGCCGGTGAGGGCCCTGGTGTCGTACTGGTTGGCCTTCTTGGGGATGGGCGCCTCGGTGCCCTCGGCGGAGCCGCCCGCGATGATGACGTAGCCCTGGTCGGCCATGGCGACCGTGAGGTACGCCTTCTGCTGGTCGCCTGCGCCACCGCCCCCCCCGTAGGCGGGCGGGAGCACCGGCGCCTCCTTGAGTTCGACGATGTAGGCGGTGACCACGATCATGAACATGATCAGGTTGACCATGATGTCGAGGTAGGGAACGAGGTTGAGTTCCTCTTGACCGCCGCCGCCGCCAGCCATGGACTAGGCCTTCTTCTGGTCGCCGCCCTCGGCGGGACGGTAGCCCTTGCGCCACTGCGCGTGGACGTTCAGGAAGTGGAAGAGGGCGTGCTCGGTGCGCTCGGCGATCTTCACCGACTGGTTGTTCAGGATCAGGTGGAAGAAGATGCAGATCACCGCGATGGTGAGGCCAAAGGCGGTGTTGTTCATGGCCTCCGAGATGCCCTTGGCGAGCGCGGCCGCCTTCTGCTCCGCCGAGACGGCGCCGAGGGAGCCGAAGGCGCCGATGAGGCCGACGATGGTGCCGATGAGACCGACTAGCGTGGCGATGTTGGCAATCGACCAGAGCCAGTTCACCCGTGCCATCACCAGCGGACGCACCTCCATGAGCGACTCTTCGACGGCGAGCACGGGGCTCTCGAAACCGTTGCGCATGAGCTTGAGCAAGTTGCGCGTGGCCCGCGACAGCGCGGGCGTGGGGCTCTGCGTGCACACCTTGGCGGCCGCCTCGATGTTGCCGGCCTGGAGATAGCGGTCAACTGCGGCCACGAAGGGCTTCTCGTTGATGCCGTAACTCAGGAACAACGCGTACATGCGCTCGACGATGACCGCCAGCGCGAACGCGATGAAGAAGACGTTGACGACCATGAAAGGGCCGCCGTCGTGAAAAAACTTGATCAGACCGTCCATGCACTATCCATCGGGGGATCCGAGAGCTGAGCGGGGGCCGCAGCCTCGGAGTTTGTGGAATTTGGACTCCTCGTGGGGAGTCTTGTCAAGTCAAGCCTGCGGGGAGAGGGATTGCGAGGGTACGGGCGTACCGGTGGCCAGGGAATCTACCACGCGAATCGGTTTGCGCCGCCCACGCTTGATGCGGGTGGAGGGCGTTGACGATGCGCGCTCGGAAAACTCGATGGTTTCAGTGGCATTACCACGTAGCGTCAAAGCGCTGTGAGCGCACCCCCGAATCTGGCTGGCGTCGGCCGAGGCGCTCAGGAAGCCGCGAGGAGCGGCGCGATGAGCAGGCTGACGACGCTCATGACCTTGATGAGGATCGACACGCCGGGGCCCGAGGTGTCCTTGAACGGGTCGCCCACCGTGTCGCCGATGACGGCGGCCTTGTGGGCGTCAGAGCGCTTGGCGTGGCCAGGGAGGCCGCCCTTCTCGATGTACTTCTTGGCGTTGTCCCAGGCGCCGCCAGCGTTGGCCATGAAGAGCGACATCGAGGCGCCCACCGCCAGCGCCCCGGCAAGTGTGCCCGCCAGGGCCGCCGGGCCGATCGCGAAGCCGACGACCACTGGGCCGAGCACGGCGGTGACGCCGGGCAGGATCATCTGCGACAGCGCCGCGCTGGTGGCGATGTCGACGATGGCGCGGGGCTGCGGCTCGGCCTTGCCCTCGCGCAGCCCTGGGATGGTGTCGAACTGGCGGCGAATCTCCTCGACGATCGCGCCGGCAGCCTTGCCGACCGCGAGCATCGTCGAGCCACCGACCACGAAGGGCAGCACCGCCCCGATCAGCACGCCGATCAGGACCTTGGGGTTGATGATCGACATCTCCGCGGGGTTGAGCTTCACCTCGAGGCTGTAGGCGGAGAAGAGCGCCATCACAGTGAGGGTGGCCGAGCCGATCGCGAAGCCCTTGCCGATGGCGGCGGTGGTGTTGCCCACCGCGTCGAGCTCGTCGGTGATCTCGCGCACCTCGGGCGGCAGCCCGGCCATCTCGGCGATGCCGCCGGCGTTGTCGGCCACCGGGCCGTAGGCGTCGACGGTCATCACGATCGCGGTGCCGGCGAGCATGCCGACGGCGCTCAGGCCGATGCCATACAGGCCCAACTCGGGCATCGCGTGGTTCGCGACCATCGCGACCACCGCCACGAGGGTGAGGCACCAGAACACCGACTCCATGCCCACGGCCATGCCGCGAATCACGTTGGTGCCGGCCCCGGTCTTGGCGCTCTCGGCGACCGCCTTCACCGGGCCGTAGTGGCCGGTGTAGTACTCGGTGAGGAGGCCGATCGCCGCGCCGCCGAGCGCGCCGCCCGCGAGGGCGACGGTGACGGACTGGCTGATGCCGAAGCTGGGGAGCAGCGCGGCGGTGACCACCACGAGCACCAGCGGCGGGAGCACCATCGCGGCGCGCAGCACCGTGGACGGTGCCGAGCCCTTCATGGCGCGGGTAATGAAAATGCCGAGGATCGACACCACCAGGCCGATGCCCGCGAGGATGAGCGGGAGCGCCACGGCCATGGCGCGAGTGTCGCCCTCGCTGGCGCTGTTGCCGGCGGCCAGCAGCGTGCTGAGGTCGGCGGCCTCGGCGGTGAGGCCGATGGCCATGGTCGCGACGATGGCCGCCACGAGCGACTCGTAGATGTCGGCGCCCATGCCGGCCACGTCGCCCACGTTGTCGCCGACGTTGTCGGCGATGACGCCCGGGTTCCGGGGGTCGTCCTCGGGGATGTTCTCGATGACCTTGCCGGCGATGTCGGCGCCCACGTCGGCGGCCTTGGTGTAGATGCCGCCGCCGATGCGTGCAAACAGCGCGATCGACGACGCGCCCACCGCGAAGCTGTGCAACATCGTCGCGAGCGTGTCGTCGTTGCCGCGGTTGACGAAGTACACGATCGCCAGGCCGATGAGCGAGAGACCCGCGACGCACAGGCCCATCACCGCGCCGCCATCGAGCGCGGTGACGAGCGCGTTGCCCTTCACGCCACTCTTGGCGGCCAGCGCGGTGCGGGTGTTGGCGAAGGTGGCGCCCTTCATGCCGATGAAGCCCGCCAGGAGCGACAGGAAGGCGCCGAGGAGGAACCAGGCGCCCGGGAGCGGCGACTTGAAGGCCACGGTGAGGCCCACGAACACCGCCACCGCGTAGCCGCCGAGCACCTTGTACTCCCGCACGAGGAAGGCCATGGCGCCCTCCCGGATGTAGCCGCCGATGCGGGCCACGTCGGGATGATCCTCGGGCAGGGACTTGATTCGAAAGTAGAAGGCAGCGGCGATCAGCAGGGCCACGACCCCCGCGATGGCGGGCAGTGCGGTCCACAAGTCCAGGTTCGGCATCGACAGTTTTCCAGTGGCAGCGGAGCGGCCGGGGTTGGCCGCTTCGGGGGCCCCCTTCTGTCACGTTTGCGGCCCCTCGGCAAGCGCGCCGCGCGCGAGCGAGCGGGTTTTGAGCCCTAGCCGATGACCTCGCCCACGAAGTCGTGGGCCGTCGCCTTCTGGATGCGCACGCGGCGGAACTGGCCGGCGCGAACGCTCTCGTCGACCTCGGTCAACCAGACGGCGCCGTCGACGTCGGGTGCTTGCGACGGCAGCCGTCCCACCAGCACCAGCGGGCTCTCCTTGCTCGGGCCGTCGACGAGCACCACTTGCTCGGTGCCCACGAGGCGCTTGTGGAGCCGTCGACTGATGGTAGCCTGCCGGCGCATGAGTTCCTTCTGCCGCGCCTTCTTCACCTGCTCCTCGACCTGCCCGGGCAAGCTGGCCGCCGGTGTGCCGTCCTCCTGGAAGTAGGTGAACACGCCCACCCGGTCGAAGGACTCGGTCTCGACGAAGTCGCAGAGCTCAGTGAAGTCCGCGTCGGACTCGCCGGGGAAGCCGACGATGAAGGTGGTGCGGAGAGTGACGCCGGGGATGGCGTCGCGAATACGCTGGAGGATCTTCACTTGCCCGTCGCGACTCACGCCCCGCTTCATCGCCTTGAGCATCGGCCCGGATGCGTGCTGCAGGGGGATATCGACGTACTTGAGAACCTTCTCCTCCTCGGCGATGGCTCGCAGCGCCGACTCGGGGACGCCCATCGGGTACACGTAGTGCAGGCGGATCCACCGCAGGCCGTCGACTCGTGCCAGCGCGCGGAGAAGTACGCCGAGGTCGGAGCCGTCGTTGAGGTCGCGACCGTACGCGGTGCTGTCCTGCGAGACCAGGTTGAGCTCCAGCACGCCCTCCTCGGCCAGGCGCCGTGCCTCGGCCACCAGCGACGGCACCGTCCGGCTGCGCATCTTGCCGCGGAGCTGCGGGATGATGCAGAAGGCGCAGCGGTGGTCGCAGCCCTCGCTCAGCTTGAGGTAGGCCGAGTGCGGGGCCCAGGAGTTCACTCGTGGTGCCAGCTCGTCGTGGATGTAGAGCGGCGTGTCGATGAAGGTCTTCTGCACGCCCTCGGCGCGCGCGTCAAGCACATCTGCGATACGATGATACTCGCCGGTGCCGAGGAAGTGGTCCACCTCGGGTAGCTCCAGCTCCAGCGCGTTGCCGTAGCGCTGCACCATGCAGCCGGTGACCACCAGCTTGCGCAGCTTGCCGGTGCGCTTGAGCTGCGCCATCTCCAGGACGGTGTCGATGCTCTCCTCGGTGGCCGGCCGGATGAACGAGCAAGTGTTCACCACGATGACGTCGGCCTGGGCGGGGTCGTCGACGAGCTCGAAGGGGCCCTGCCGGAGCTTGCCGACCATCACCTCGGAGTCGACACGGTTCTTCGGGCAGCCGAGCGAGACGAGGTGGACGCGATCCATCTACATGTTCACGACTGTGACGCCAGGGGGGGCCTTGAAGCTGAACTCGGCGTCGGGGATGTCGACGTTGGTGCGCACCAGCGTGAAGCTCATCCGCGTGACGCTGTCGGCCTGGTCGACCACCACGAGCTCCTGCAACAAGTACTTCTGCTTGGTGACGGTGAGCTCGAGTGACTTGATGGCGCCGGCCTGCTTCGGCTTGAGCGTGACGACGTGAACCTGCTTGGCCGGGCTGGTCGAGGGCACCATCGTGACATCGAAGAGCTCGTCGAGCTGGCCGAGGTTGTCGATGAGCGCGGAGACCGGGTTGCTACCGCCCAGGTCTTTCTGGACGATCACCTGCTTCTGGTCGGCCGAGTACAACCACTGGGTAGCGCCGTCCATCACGATCGCCTGCTTCACCGGCACGCCGAACTCGGCGCGCATCTTCCGCGGTCGCTCGAGCGCGATCCGGCCCTTCACGCTCTCCTCGATGCCGGTGAGCGGGTTCCTGGAGGCCTGCGTGAACTCGGCGCGGATGCTGTTGACGCCCTTGTAGGTGCCCTCCACGGCGGCGACCAGCTCGGGCACGGTGGTGGGGTCGGTGGGGGAGGCGACGCACGGCCGGGGCGCCGCGAGCATGCACAGCATCGTCACCGTCGCGATCCACAGCCAGCCCCGCACCGCTACCTCTCGAAAGTCCGCCGGCATAGTCCACACGCGCATCGTTCGCAAGCTCCGGTCTGCCACAGGGACGCCGTGACCCGGTGACGATTCGCGCGCCTGACGATCGGTGACGGGTTCAGACCTGCTGGATGACCTTGCGCGCCTTCGCGGCGAAGCCGCTTGGCCCTAGACCTGCTGGATGACCTTCCGCGGCTTCGCCCGGCTCACGGCCGGGCTTTGCGCCCGTCCTCCGCCGGGCGGGCTCCGGCGCGCTCGCG
>VGRQ01000132.1 GCA_016875315.1 Deltaproteobacteria bacterium
GTAGGCGGTAGGCGGTAGGCTCTCAACGGCGCCGGGAGGGGGCCCAAAGGCTGGGAGGGGGCGCTACCGCCCCAGCACCTCTCCAAGCCCCTCCGCCTCGAACCCCTCCCCTAGCAGGGCGTCCAGCCCCGCGAACCACGCCTCGATGTACTCGGTGGTCGCGATGCGATTGGTGCTCCAGGTAAGGTAGTAGGTCCCGTGCTCCCCGGCGTTGAGCCGTCCCCTCGCCCGGCGCAGCGAGCGCCCCAGCGCGGCGATGTCGGCGTCGGCGTCTGCCGCCGACTGGTAGCCGCAATCCTCCGTGCTCGCGCGGGCGAGGCAGTCCACGGCGTCGGCCTCGAAGCCGCCCACGAGCGCGAGCGCGCCCCCGTCGTCGACCGTCCAGGTCGCGGTGCTCTCGGTCCGCCAGGGAAACAGGCGCTGCCGATCCGGGCCCACCGTGGGGGCGGGCGAGTGGCAACCGGTGAACCCCGCCGCGGCGCAGCCGCTCGCCTCGGCCACGGCGTAGGCCTCCCCCGCCGCGCCCCCGGGATCGAGGCTCAGCTGGCAGTACTCCACCGGGCCCAGCCCAGCGGTGACGCCGGCAGCGACCGACGCCTCCACCCACGTGGGCGTGGCATCGCAGAGCCCGGAGACGATGTCGGGGCGCGCGCCCTCCAGGGGCGCGAAGTCGAGCATGCGGCGGGCGAGCTCCGTTGTTCTCGACTCGGCATCCGTGGCGGTGAGGTCGCCGTGCATGTTGACCCCCTGCCCGCGCCCGAGGGCGGCGATCGCCGCGTCGACCGCGCCCGCCTGGGCCAGGTACTCGGGGCCGAGCCCGAAGCTGATGGGAAGTTCGCCCGCCGCGGCGGAGAGCGCCTCCACCATGGCCACCTCGGCCTCGGGCTGGAGCAGCCCGTTCTCGGCGTGTACCTCCAGCACCAGCGCCAGCGTGGCCGGCGGCGCCTCGGGTTCCTCGACGCAAGCCAGAAGCGCCTGGATCACGGCGTCGATCCGTAGGGCGAGGCCCTCCTGGAGAGCTCGTCGACGTGCAGCGGCACGCGGAGGCTGGGCAGGGCGCGCTGGGCGCAGTCGGTGCGCTCGCAGAGCCGGCACGTCACCCCGATCGGCACGGTGTTGTGCGGATCGTCGAGGGCCACCCCATCCGCATACACCAGGCGCCGCGCGTGCTCGAGCGAGGTGCCGAGGCCCACGGCATGCACCCGGCCATCCTGTCCCCAGCCGCGAGAGTCTTCCGACACCGTCCGGGCGATACAGAAGTAGTCGCGACCATCGGGCATGCGGCTCACCTGCGTGCGGATTCGCCCTGGCATCGCGAACGCCGAGAAGACGTTCCAGCGCGGGCACACGCCGGAGAAGCGCGCGAAGTGGATACCCGACCCGGAGAAACGCTTGGAGATGTTGCCCGCCACGTCGACGCGGACGAAGTGGAAGGGCACGCCCTCCATGCCCCGTCGCGACAGCGTCGTGAGCCGGTGGCAAACCTGCTCGAAGCCCACGCGGAAGCGGCGGCCCACCAGCTCGACGTCGTAGCGAAGGCTCTCGGCGGCGGCGTGGAAGGGCGCGTAGGGCATCAGCACCGCCGCCGCGAAGTACGAGCCGAGCGCCGTGCGACAGAGCGCCCGCGAGGTGCTCGTCGTGAGGCGCGCGTCGCTGGCAAGCGCGCCGATGGCGTCGCGCGCCACGAGGCGTGCGCAGGCGCGCGCCAGCTCGAAGTTGCGGCTGCGGGTGGGAAGCCACTCCGACACCAGCAGTTCGCGCGCGTCGGGATCGAACCGGGCATGAACCCCCGGGCCCGGCGGCGGGCCAATCCGCGCCCGCACGCCCTGGTTCTCCAGGAAACGCACGAGACCAGGGTAGAGGTCCTGCGGGTCGAGCCGCGCGTCGCGAACAAGCGACTCGGCGGCGTCCTCGAGTATGTCGAAGTGATTGTGTCGCGACTCGATGAAGTCCGTCACCTCCTCGGGCGGCAGCCGCGACGACGGCACCTCGCCCTCGCTGGCGTACACGCGCCCGGCGAGCTCTTCCTGGGCCGCGAGGGACGCCTGGAGCGCCTGGTGCAGCCGCACCGTCGCCCGGGACAGCACCGGCTCGCGGGCCGCCAGCTCGCGCGCGTCGGCCGTGGTGAGCTCGACATCCTCGAGGACCGGGTCGGCCAGGGCCTCGACGAGGTCGTGTACCAGGCGCGCCTCGCCCTCGCCCCCGAGGGCACGGAGGTCGACGTCCAGCTCGCGGGCAGCGGCGAGGAGCACCTCGGCCGGCATCGGGCGCTTTCCCGCCTCGATGAGATTGAGGTAGCTGGCCGAGATCCCGAGCTTCTGCGCCAGCGCCGCCTGCGCGAGGCCGCGCGTGCGCCGGAGGGACCGGAGGCGAGGGCCAAGGGCAGTGCTCACGGGCATCTCCTTTACGATATTGACAGCATGACACGTTGACATTCACAGTGCTCGACCGTCGGCGCCACGTCAAGCATTGAGCAGCATTCAAGCGATATTTATCACGCTACGGTGGCGGCATGTCCGGTCCCCACCCTGCGCTCGCCTCGACGGTGCTGACGGCCCCGGCCCGCGCCTTCCTCGACGCGCTCCACGCCCGCTTCGCCGGGCGCGTGACCGCCCTCCTCGCCGAGCGGGCCGAGCGACAGCACCGCTACGACTCGGGTGAACTACCCGACTTCTTGCCGGAAACCCGCGACATCCGCGAGACCGACTGGACGGTCGCGCCCGTGCCCGAGACCCTCCTCGACCGCCGCGTGGAGATCACCGGTCCCGCCGAGGCCAAGATGATTGTCAACGCGCTCAACAGCGGCGCGCGGGTGTTCATGGCCGACTTCGAGGACAGCCTCGCCCCCACCTGGTCGGCGGTGCTCGCGGGACACCAGGCCCTCGCCGAGGCGGTGCGCGGCACGCTCCGCGTGGAGACCGCGGCCAAGACCTACACCCTGCGTCGCGACCGCGCGCATCTCTTCGTGCGGCCCCGCGGCTTGCACCTCGTGGAAGGGCACTACCGCGTGGAGGGCGCGGCGATGCCCGCCGCCCTCTTCGACCTCGGGCTCCACGCCTTCCACAACGCCACGGCGAGCGCGGAGCGAGGGGCGGGACCCTGGTTCTACCTGCCCAAGCTCCAGTCACACCGGGAGGCCCGGCTGTGGGCTGACGTCTTCACGCACGCCGAGCAGGCGCTGGGGCTCGCGCGCGGGACCATCCGCGCGACGGTCCTCATCGAGACCCTCCCCGCCTGCTTCGAGATGGACGAGATCCTGTGGGAACTGCGCCACTGGTCGGCGGGGCTGAACTGTGGGCGCTGGGACTACATCTTCTCGGCGATCAAGACGCTGAGGGCGCACCCGGATCGCGTGTTTCCGGATCGCGCGCAGCTCCGGATGAGCGAGGGCTTCCTCGACGCGTACACCCGGCGGCTGGTGTGGACCTGTCACCGGCGGGGGGCACACGCGATGGGGGGGATGGCGGCGCAGGTACCGGGAAAGTCGCCCGAGGCGAATAGTTCAATTTTCGCAACTATTCAGTCCGACAAGCAGTTGGAGCAACTGAAGGGTTTCGACGGCACCTGGGTGGCCCACCCCGGCCTCGTCGACACCGCCGCCGCCTGCTTCCCCACGCCCCACCAGCTCCAGCGCCTTCCCTCGCCTCCGCCGGGTCGCGACGCCTTGCTGGCTCGCCCGGGGGGCGCGCCCACCCGCGCGGGCCTGCGGCGCAACGCCGACGTCGCCGTTCGTTACCTCGCCCACTGGCTCGACGGCCAGGGCTGCGTGGCCCTCGACGGCCTGATGGAAGACGCCGCCACCGCCGAGATCTGCCGCGCGCAGCTCTGGCAGTGGCAGCGCCACGGGGCCCGGCTCGATGATGGCAGCATCGTCACCGAGTCGACCGTGGCCGGCGCTCTTGCCGACGCTGGCCGCGCGGATCACCCCCGCGCGCCCGAGGCCGCCGACCTGCTCATCTCGCTCGCGACCGGTCCCGTGCTGGCCGAGTGGCTCACTGTCCCCGCGTACACCCAACTCTGCCCCGAGGTTTCTCAATGAGCGCGCCCCGTGTCCCCCAGGTCGGCCGTTTCGACAGCATCGTTCGCCCCTACACCGACGCCGAGGTGTCGCGACTTCGCGGCAGCCTGGTGGTCGAGCACACCCTCGCCCGGCACGGCGCCGAGCGACTCTGGCAGCTCTTGCACGAGCGCGACTTCGTCCCCTCGCTCGGCGCGCTCACCGGCGGGCAGGCGGTCCAGGCCGTCCGCGCCGGGCTCGAGGCCATCTACGTGTCGGGGTGGCAAGTGGCAGCCGACGCGAACACCGCCGGCGCCGTCTACCCCGACCAGAGCCTCTACCCCGTCGACAGCGTGCCCACGCTGGTGAAGCGCATCAACCGTGCGCTCCAGCGTGCCGACCAGGTGGAGCACGCCGAGGGCGGCGCGCGGCGCGACTGGTTCGCGCCGATGGTGGCCGACGCCGAGGCCGGCTTCGGCGGGCCACTCAACGCCTACGAGCTGATGAAGGCGATGATCGAGGCCGGCGCGGCCGGCGTGCACTTCGAGGACCAACTGTCGAGCGAGAAGAAGTGCGGTCACCTCGGCGGCAAGGTGCTCATCCCCACCAGTCACTTCGTGCGCACGCTCGTGGCCGCGCGGCTCGCCGCCGACGTGCTCGACGTGCCCACGCTGGTCATCGCCCGCACCGACGCCAACTCGGCGAAGTTGTTGACCAGCGACATCGACCCCGTCGACCGCCCCTTCTGCACCGGGGATCGCACCCCGGAGGGCTTCTTCCGCATCACTGGCGGCCTCGACATGGCCATCGCCCGGGGACTCGCCTACGCGCCCTACGCCGACCTCGTCTGGTGCGAGACGAGCACGCCCGACATCGGCGAGGCCCGCCGCTTCGCCGAGGCCATCCACGCGCGCTTCCCGGGCAAGCTGCTCGCCTACAACTGCTCGCCGAGCTTCAACTGGAAGAAGAAGCTCAGTGACGCCGAGATCGCGAGCTTCCAGCGCGAGCTCGGCGCGATGGGCTACAAGTTCCAGTTCGTCACGCTGGCCGGCTTCCACGCGCTCAACCACGCCGCTTTCGAGCTCGCGCGCGCCTACCGCGAGGAAGGCATGAGCGCCTACGCGCGCCTACAAGCGGAGGAGTTCGCGGCCGAGGCCCACGGCTACACGGCGGTGCGACACCAGCGCGAGGCCGGCACCGGCTACTTCGACGCCGTGGCCGAGGTGATCTCGGGGGGGCTCTCCTCCACCACCGCGCTCAAGGAGAGCACCGAGGCCGAGCAGTTCCACGGGTAGGCCTCAGAGCTTGATGGGGCCCTCGAGCCGCCCCTCGACGAACTGGCGCACCACCGGGTGATCGGTGCTGCGCACGTCGTCGGGGGTGCCCTCGAAGATCACGCGACCCTCGAACAGCATCGCGATCTTGTCGGCAATGCGCAGGGTGGCCTCCATGTCGTGGCTGATGACCAGCGAGGTGAGCCCGGGCGACGTGTCCTGCGTGTGCCGGATCAGCTCGTCGACATGCGCGGTCATGATGGGGTCGAGCCCGGTGGTGGGCTCGTCGTAGAGTAGGAACTCCGGCTTGCGGATCAGCGCCCGCGCCACCGCCACCCGCTTCTTCATCCCGCCCGAGATCTGGTGGGGATCCTTGTCGATGGCGTCGGCGAGGCCCACGCTCGCGAGCGAGGCCACGACGCGCTCGCGGATCTCCCGCTCGCGCAGCCGCGTGTGCTCGCGCAGCGGAAAGGCCACGTTCTCGTAGACGGTCATCGAGTCGAAGAGGGCCGCGTTCTGGAACACCATCCCGAAGCGGTTGCGCACCTTGCGGAACTCGCCCTCGGGCAAGCGCGTGATGTCGGTGTCGCCAATGAAGATGCTCCCCGAGTCGGGCCGCAAGAGCCCCATCAACTGCTTGAGCAGCACCGACTTGCCGGTGCCGGAGCGCCCGATGATCACCGTGATCTTGCCGAAAGGCACCACGAGATCGAGGCCGCGCAGCACCTCCTGCTTGCCGAAGGCCTTGCGGAGGTCGACGAGGCGGATGTCGCTCATGCCGAGCCTTCGTTCAACGCGCACTTCCTTTGTCGCGACAGCATGCGCGCACCCCATCCCCCCCGAAATCGGACACTTCCTCGACCCATCCCCCAAAAAATAGGACAACTCGCCTGGATCCGAGCACGCCGCCACGAGACAACGCCGACAATCTCCGAGGCGGCCGCCACCATCCCCCCGGACGGGGCTCACCTGTCCTATTTTTTCCCCCATGGGTGCCGCGACTGTCCCAAATCCGGGGGGATGACCTCTGCGCGAACTGTCGCGACAGGTACGAGTAGGACTCCCTCCTCCGCCGCGCGACGTCGCTCATGCCCGGTTCACGCTCATCGGCGCGAGGATCAACGTGATGAAGTAGTCGATCACGAGGATCGCCACCCCGCTCGCCACCACCGCCCGGGTGGTCGCCTGGCCCACGCCCTCGGCGCCGCCGCGCGCGTAGAAGCCTCGGTAGCAGCCCACCGAAGCGAGGATGAAGCCGAAGATCGCGGACTTCATCATCCCGCCCCAGATGTCGTCGGGATCGACGAACCACTCCATGCGGTTGTAGAAGGGCCCCGGGTTCACGCCGAGCATCTGCGTGGCCACGTACGACACGCCGATGACGCCCACGAGATCGAACATCGCGCACAGGATCGGCACCATCAGGATCGACGCGCCGATGCGCGGCGACGCGAGGTACTGCACCGGGTCGACCGACATCGACTCCAGCGCGTCGATCTGCTCAGTCACCCGCATGGTGCCGAGCTCGGCGGCCATCGCCGATCCCACGCGCCCGTTGACCATCAGCGAGGTGAGGATCGGCCCGAGCTCACGGGTGAGCGCGAGGGTGACGGTGCTGCCGAGGAGCCCGCGGGCGCCGAAGCGCCCGAAGGCAAAGTCGCTCTGGACTGCGAACACCATCCCGGTGAAGGCGCCGGTGAGCATCACGATCGACAAGGACTGGTTGCCCACGAACTCCATCTGCTTGAACAGCAGGTGAAAGCGGTAGGGCGGGCGGATCATCCCCCACGTTGCCCGCGCGGTGAAGCGGGTGTAGCCGCCGAGGTCTTCGATGCTCGCGATCACCCAGGCGCCGAGCCTCTCGATGGGGTTCACGTTCCCCCCTCGTGACGGCGCGGCACGCGCTCCGAGAAGCCGCAGAGGATCTCGTAGGGGATCGTCCCCGCCCAGCTGGCCACCTCCGACGCGCGCACCTCGACGGTGCCGACCTTGCCGATGATGACCACCTCGTCGCCGCTCTCCACCGGCTCGGCCAGGTCGGTGACATCGACCATGCACAGGTCCATGCACACCGTGCCGACCACGTCGCAACGCCGGCCGTTGACGATCACCTGCGCCCGCCCGCTCACCGCGCGCGGGAGCCCGTCGGCGTAGCCCAGGGGGAGGGTGGCGATGCGCGAGGGCCGGGCAGTCACGAAGCGGCGACCGTAGCTGACCGAGGCGCCGCGTGGCAGGTCCTTCACGAAGAGCACCCGGGTGACCACGCGCATCACCGGCTCCACCGCCACCCCCGGCGCGGGCGGCTCGCCGTAGAGCATGATCCCGGGGCGCACCAGGTCGAGGTGGGCGTCGGGGTGGCGCAGCACCGCGCCCGAGTTCGCCGCGTGGATCACCCGGGGGTGGTAGCCGCGCGCCCGCGTGGTCGCGACCGCCTGCCTGAACCGTCGCAACTGCTCGCGGGTGAAGGTGGGATCGTCGGCCTCGCTCTCGGCGAAGTGGGTCATGAGGCCCTCCACGTCGAGGGCGTCGAAGTGCGCCAGCCGATCGAGGAAGCGGGGGTAGTGGTGGAGCGGCACCCCGAGCCGACCCATGCCGGTGTCGACCTTGACGTGGACCGCGAGTCGTTGCCCGGATCGGCGAGCGGCGGCGTCGAGTCGCTCGGCGTCGCCCTCGTCGTAGAGCACCGGCGTGAGCTGGCGGGCCACGGCCTCCTCCGCCCCGAAGCGGCCCACGCCCCCCATGCACAACACCAGGCCATCCACGCCCGCGTCGCGCAATTGCGCGCCCTCTTCCACCAGCGCCACGCCGAAGGCGTCGCAACCAGCCGTGGCCAGCGCACGAGCGGAGGCCACGGCCCCGTGCCCGTAGGCGTCGCCCTTCACCGCCGCGAGCACGCGCACGCGTGGCCCCACGAACTGCCGCGTCGCGACGAAGTTTCGCCGGAGGGCCTCGAGGTCGACGATCACCGTCGTGGGGCGGAGCTGGGTCACCGGCGCGCGCTTATCGCAGCGCCGGTCAACCTCGCGTGCTAGGCGCCGCCGATGCGGATCCTTGTCACCGGCGGCGCCGGTTTCGTCCCGAGCCACCTCTGCGAGCGCCTGCTCCACGAGGGCCACGAGGTGGTGGCCGTCGACAATTTCGTCACCGGCCACCGGCGCAACATCGCGGCCTTCGCCCACCACCCGCGGTTCAGCTTCATCGAGGCCGACGTCACCGGCGAGCTGCCGGTGCCCGGGAAGCTCGACCGCATCTACCACATGGCCTCGCCCGCGAGCCCCATCGACTACGTGGAGCTGCCCTTCGCCACGCTCTACGCGGGGAGCGACGCCACCCGCCTCGGGCTCGACCGGGCCCGCGCCGACGGCGCGCGTTTCCTCCTCGCGTCCACCTCCGAGGTGTACGGCGACCCCGCCATCCACCCCCAGGTGGAGAGCTACTGGGGCAACGTCAACCCGATCGGCGTGCGCTCGGTCTACGACGAGGCCAAGCGCTACGCCGAGGCGCTGACGATGGCCTATCACCGCTATCATGGTGTCGCGACACGCATCGTCCGCATCTTCAACACCTACGGCCCGCGCATGCGCCCGAACGATGGCCGCGTGATGCCGGCCTTCTGCTCGCAGGCCCTGCGCGGCGAGCCGCTCACCGTGTTTGGCGACGGCCAGCAAACGCGCAGCTTCTGCTACGTGAGCGACCTCGTCGACGGCATCTTCCGGCTGATGGAGTCCGCCGAGGTCGAGCCGGTAAACGTGGGGAACCCCCACGAGATGACGATGCTGCAGCTCGCCGAGTACATCAATCGATTCACCGGCAACAGGGCGGGCATCGTCCACAGGCCGCTGCCGAAGGACGATCCTACGCGTCGCAAGCCCGACATCTCGCGAGCGCGCGCCGCGCTCGGGTGGGAGCCCCAGGTGAGCTTCGAGGAGGGCGTGTCGCGCACCGTGGACTACTTCCGCGAACTGGGCGAGGTGTAGACATGCCGCTCAACGGTAAACAAAGGGCGTTCCTCCGGGGTCTTTGTCACGAGCTGAACCCCGTGGTCTTCGTGGGACGGGAGGGGCCGAGCGAGGCGGTGGTGCGCAAGACGCACCTGGAGCTCGAGGCGCACGAGCTGATCAAGGGGCGCGTGGGCGACGGCTGCGATCTCGATGTCGCGACCGTGGCCACGGCGCTCGCCGAGGGTACCGGCAGCGAGGTGGTGCAGACCATCGGCTTCACCTTCTCGCTGTACCGCAAGCGCAAGAAGAAGTCTGAGCTGAAGCTGCCGGCCTGAACGGCCCGCCTCTTGCTACGGGTGGGGCCATGAACCCCACCCTCGACGCCTTCGCGCCGCCCGAGATCCGCAACCGCGTGGTGGAGGCCGCCACGCGGAAAGCTGCCCTGCGACCCGACCGCTGCCTCGCGCTGGGCGTGCTCGCCGGCGGCTTCATCGCCCTCGGCGCCATCGCCAGCCTCGTGGCCGCCACCGGCACCGCCGATCTCGGCCACGGCCTGCAGCGACTCCTCGTGGGCGCGGCCTTCTCGATCGGGCTCGGCCTCGT
Source organism: Deltaproteobacteria bacterium (assembly GCA_016875315.1). GTDB lineage: Bacteria > Myxococcota_A > UBA796 > UBA796 > SXON01 > SXON01. The sequence goes on from VGRQ01000132.1 coordinate 9,816, forward strand.
GGTGGTGGCGGGCGCGGAGCTGTTCACCGGCGACAACCTCATGGCGATGGCCTGGGTCGACGGCCGCGTGACCGGTCGCGACATCGCGCGGACGTGGAGCCTCGTGTTGCTCGGGAATGTCCTCGGGAGCGTGGGCATGGCGGTGGCGTGGTGGGCGGCGGCCCCGGGCGACAACGTCGTGGCCACCCTCCTCGCCAGCGTGGGCGCGAAGACCGCGCTCGCCCCGCTGCCGGCCTTCGCCCGGGGCGTGCTCTGCAACGTGCTGGTGTGCCTGGGCGTCTGGTGTGCGTTTTCCTGCAGGGGCACGGGCGAGAAGCTGCTCGCGGTGTTCCTGCCGGTGACCGTTTTCGTGGCGGCCGGGTTCGAGCACTCGGTGGCGAACGTGTTCCTGTTCGCCGCCGCGGCGCTCCTGGGCGAGCTCGACGCCGGTGGCGCGCTGCACAACCTCCTGCTCGTCACCCTCGGCAACGTGGCCGGCGGCGTGGGCCTCGTGGGGCTGGTCTACGCGTGGATCTACCCGCGGGCCTAGGGACCGGCGGCCACCGACCACACCTCCACCGCGCCCTCGCGTCCCCTCACCGCCTGCGCGGGCAGCGCCTGCCAGGCAAAGCGTCCTCCCGCCGAGGCGCGCGCCGACCCGCTCACCAGCACCGCCACGCCCACGTCCTTGGTGAGTCCCTCGATCCGGCTGGCGAGGTTCACGGTGTCGCCGATGGCGGTGTACTCGCG
>VGRQ01000133.1 GCA_016875315.1 Deltaproteobacteria bacterium
CGGCGCACGATTGCGACTGTCACCGGGGGTGGCCACGGTGAGCGGCACGCCGGCGAGGTCGATCTCGATCACCCGCTCGTATTGCGCGTTCTCGTCGGGGTACACCAACTCGGCGCTCACGTCGATGCCGCGGCGGGCCTTGATGAAGTCGACGATCGGCGCGCAGGGCTCCACCACGCCGGTCATCAGCCCCCCCTCCACCGTCATGTTGGTGAGCACCGAGAGCTCGTCGACGTTCCAGTAATCGAGGGCCGGGCCGCCAAGCTGGATTACACACGTGTCGGTGGGACCGGAGCGCCAGTGTTCCTCGCGGAAGTAGGGGTCGCCGATCACGTGGAGGATGAGGTCTTTGGGCGACAGGCCGCCCTCGGGCTTGCCTGTCACCACGATGCGCACCACCTTGGGCACGGTGACCGGGATGATCCCGGTGCGGAAGGCAAAGGCCATCGCGGTGGAGCCGACGCCGAAGGCGAAGGCGTTGAGCACGCCGGCCGTGGGCGTGTGAGAGTCGGTGAGGATGACGATCTCCCCCGGCCTGCAGTAGTCTTCCACCACGATGCGGTGACACACGCCCGGCTTGAATGGGCGATTCGGGCCGTGCAGCCGGATGCCGTACTCCTCGCAGGCATCGACCATCTCGCGGGTGAGTTGCCTCGCCGGGGCGAGGCGGGCGCGCTTGACATTGTCGGGGACAGTGGCCTCGTCGATGAGCACGAAGTGGTCCTCGAAGGCCGCCACCATCTCGGGACGGTACATCGGCTCGTTGCCGAAGGCCTCGCGGTAGAGCGCCACCACCATGCCGGCGGTGTACTCGTGAACCCCGCGGAAGCCGGTGCGGCAGAGCACCTGGTCGCCCGGGGCCACGGCAGCGATGCCATCCACCTCGCCGCCGGTCCAGGTCTTGGCGGCGATGATCTTCTCCACCGCGTTCATCGGGCGAGCGGGCACCGCGGTGTCGTAGGTGGGCGCCACCTCGCCGCGGAGCAGCTTCTGCCCGTAGGCGAGCAGGCCCCCGCCCTCGGCCACGGCGCGGAAGAAGGTGGGGAGCGCGGCGAAGAAACTGCGGGTGTCGACATCCTCCCCGGCGCGCAGGCGGTCGACCACGGCGAGGTCGGTGGTGAAGGGCATGCCCCCGTACACCATGTTTTCCTGGAAGATCCGCTGGAAACTCTTTGCGACCACCAGCTCGATGCCCGCGCCCTGGTGGGCCACCACCGCCACCTCGCGGGAGCTGCCGCTGCCGTAGGCGTCGCCGCCCACCACCACCTGGAAGCCGCCGTCTTTCACCGAGTCCTGGTGCACCACTTCCTTGAAATTTTCCAGGAAGTAAGGGCCGAGGATGTCGCCGGTGTAGCCGAGCGTGCATGCCGCGCCGCTGATCATCAGGTCGGTGTTCACGCCGTAGTGGAGCGGCTCGCCCGCGTAGGCGAGATCCTGCCCGGCAAGCTGCGTTTCCAGCTTGCCCGCGTCGTCGGTGAGGTAGAGCACGCGGCCGGTGAGCTTCATGGCGGGCGGCACCTATCCGCCGCTTGGCCCCGGGGCTAAGGAGGGAGGAGGGAGGAGGGAGGAGGGAGGAGGTGAAAGCCCACCTCCTCCTTCCCTCCCCCGCCCGCGGGGAGGGTGGCCGGAGGCCGGGAGGGGGCAGTGTTCACCTCCTCCTTCCCTCCCCCGCCCGCGGGGGAGGGTGGCCGGAGGCCGGGAGGGGGCCGAGGGCCGGGATCCCCTGCACCCCACTTGCACCATCCCGCCCGCCCGTCGCCCCGTCCCGTCCGTCCCCCGTGCACGCCGCCGTCCTAGGCTCCTTCTCGTCCCAAGGTGTACCATGGTTTCCGCCCTCCGCGTCGAGTCCACCCCCCCGGCCGCCGAGGTGGTCCCCGCGCCGCCCGGCCCGCGATTCCCCCTGCTCCGCGCCGTGGGCGGCATGGCCGGCCTCGGCCTCGCCGGCGCCCTCGCCGGTCAAGGCAGCGCGCTGGCGTCTGCCCCCGCCGGCTTGCTCGCCGGGGCCGGCGTGCTCTGTCTCACCACGCCCGCGCTCGTGGTCGCGCAGCAGTACCTGCGCATGAGCGCGCCACCCTCCGCGGTGGTGGGCGCCGTCTGGGACGCGTTCACGCGCGCGGGCCTGGTGGCCCTGGGCGCCGTTCCCGCCGTGGCGTGGATCGCGGCCACCAGCGACCTCGGCCCGGGCTTCGCGGGCCTGCTGTTCGCTGCCATCGGCGCCTTCGCCACCTTGCTCGCCATCGACGGCCTCGGCCGCGCCGAGCAGCGGGCGGGTGGCAGCTTCGCCGCCGGCTCCGGGCTCGGAGTCCTCTGGGCCGGCCTCGCCTCGCTGGTGGGCCTGCGTCTCCTCTTCCTCTTCACCGCCTGAGGTTTCCATGCACACCCTCGAACTCACCGCCGCCGTCCTGCGCGACCCGGACGCCGTGGCCCAGTCCGACGACCCGCGCGCCCTCGCGCGCCTCGCCCCGCCGCTCCTGGGCATGAGCCTCGGCGGCGCCATGGTGCTCGGCCTCGCCGCCGGGGCCACCCACGGTCCCTTGCAGTCGGCCTTCGCCGCGGTCAAGACCCCCGTGCTCTTCCTCTTGCCGCCCTTGCTCGTGCTCCCCCTGGTACACGGCTTCGCCACCGCCTGCGGGGTGGCCGTGAGCTGGACCCGCCTCGGCATCGCCACCCTTGCCGGCCTCGCCCGGAGCGGACTCCTCGCCGGCGCGGTGGCGCCGCTACTCTGGCTCCCTTTCTCGCTCGACACCGACTACCACCTCGCGGTGCTCCTATTCGTGGCCGCCTTCGGCTTCTCGATGTTGCCCGGACTGGCCACGATCGCCCGCGCCGTCCCCAGTGGCGGGACGATGCGCTTCCCGGCGGTGATCGGCACGATGCTGGTGCTCGGCGTCGTCACCGCGCAGGCGGGCTGGGTGTTGCGCCCCTTCGTGGCGCGTCCGCAGGCCGAGCTCACCTTCCTCCGCGCGATGGAGGCCGACGTGTTCTCCTCGCTCGGCGCCACCACCCGGAGCGCCACCGGCGACTACCGCGAGGACTGGGCGCCGGCGTCGTCGGGGCTGATGCGGCGGGAGTAGCGCGCGAGCATCGCGCCCACGACCGCCGCCCACCAGGCGGGCGACTGGCCTCCGCAGCCACAGCCGCCCGGCTCCTCCTCCGGCTCGTCCCTGTCCTGCTCGTCGCGGCCCCCGCTGTCGCCCGTGCCGGGCACCCCGGTGTCCCCCTCCGGCGTGGCCACCCGCAGCGACCAGCTCGCCCCGCGCGCGCCGGTGGCGGTCACCGCGAGGATCTCGCCGGGCGCGACAGACAGCGTCTCACCGGTGCCGGCCACCCCGGAGAGCACCACCTCGCCCTCCTCCACGACGGCGCTCACCTCCACGGTCTCGTCGCCGCGCAGCCGGTAGTACACCGTTCCCAGCTCCTTGGCCTCGCCCTCGGCGCCGTCTTCCAGGGTGTTCTTCTCCACGTCGGGCCAGGGCTCGCCGCGGCTATACAGCTCGTTGCCAAAGGCGCCGCTGAAGCCCGCCCAGATGTCCACCCGGTCGAGTCCGGTCGCCGCTTCCAGCACCTCGTCCCAGGGAGCGCCACTCATGCCGGCGGAGGTCTCCCAGGTGGCCTGCATCGTCCCCTCGCCGGGGCCCATCGTGTCGAGCCAGCCGTTGAGCGGGAAGATCCCGTAGTGGTGGTAGCCCTCGGTGCTGTTGAAGGCGATGTCGCTCTGGTTCACGTACCAGCCCACCACGTAGTCGCTGGCGTCGTTCTCGGGCTCCACGAGGGTGGCGGCCCACATCGCCGAGGCCTCCCAGTACCAGGACTCGCCGGCCGCGCCGGTGTACTCGCGCTGCCGGTACTGCAAGGCGTGGTGGAACTCGTGCTCGGCCAGCGCCCGCCACCAGTCATCGTCGGTGGCGTAGGTGGTGTCGAGGTAGATCACCGGGTAGCCCTCGGGGTACTTCGAGGTGGTGTACTCGGTGGTGAAGCCGGTGTAGCCGAGGTCGGTCACCAGGAGCACCCACACGTAGTACTCGTCGCTGCTCACCGGGGGGTCCCAGCCCTTCTCCTCCACGAAGTAGGTCCACGCGGCCTCCAGGCCCTCGGCCGCCATCTCCGCGTCGGCCTCGGCGCCATCGCCGTCTTCCCACTGGATGGTGAAGTTCTCGGTCTCCAGGTGGTTGTCGTAGTTGTTGCCGTACACCTGCTTCCCGGCGCGGGTGCGCGGGCCAGGCACGCCGAGGCGAGGGGGGGCCTCCCAGAGCCGCGGGTCGGACACGGTGCCGGTGGGCTCGACGATCTCGGGGGTGAGGCAGAGCGGGAACATCGGCGCCAGCGTAGCTCCGCCGGGCGGCGGGGGCGACACGGGGGGCGGCATAGGGCGGGCGCGACCCTCATCCCCCCCAAAATAGGACAGTAGTGGCACCCATCCGGGAAAAAATAGGACAGTCGTGCCCTTTCGCGGTCATCACTCACGGGAGAACGCCGATTTTCACCGGGACAGCGATGGCCGCGGGGCCCAGATCGGGCCCGGTTGTCCCAAATTCTCCCGGATGACTCAGGCAGGTGTCCCATTTTCGACCCGATGACCCCTGCCTGCTCGGCTCGCGATGCCACGCCGGAGTGCCTCCCATAGACGCTAACATTCTTGACGCGTCAATACTTTCGGGTGAGGGAGCGGCATGCCGACGACCGCGCTCGCCACCCCTGACTCGCCCCGCCCCCACGCCGACCTGGTCGAGGACGCGTGGCTCGACGTGCTCGACACCCTCCCCGACAACCTCGACGAGATGGCGAGGGAGGAGTTCGGTTTCCACCGGCGCGGGCAGATCCAGACCGGTGCCGACGTGCTGCGGTTGTGCATGGCCTACGGCGTCCTCGACCTGTCGCTGAGGTCGACCGCGGCGTGGCTGGCCTCGCGCCGCCTCGGCGACATCTCCGACGTCGCGGTGCTCGGGCGGCTGCGCCGCTCCTGGCCGTTCCTCGGGAGACTCCTCGGGAAGATGCTGGAACCACGGCTGCGCTTCGAGCCGGCGCCGCGGCTCAAGTACCGGGTCCGGGTGATCGACGCGACCTGCCTGTCGGCGCCCGGCGCCGAGGGCGCGGAGTGGCGGGTCCACGCCACCTACGACGTCGCGCGGGGGGTGGTGGACAGGGTCGAGCTCACGGACGAGAAGGGCGGCGAGCAGCTCGGCCGCGCCTCGGCGGGGCCGGGCGAGATCCTCGTCGCGGACCGCGGCTACGCGCACGCGTCGCGCGTGGCGGAGGTGCGCGAGGCGGGCGGGCACGTCCTCGTGCGCGTGGGCCACAGCGCCGTGCCGCTCGTCGATGCCGCCGGCGCCGAACTCGACCCGCTGGCATATGCCCGCCGCAAGCGCCCGCGCGCCGGCCGCCCGCGCCGGGTGGAGAGCACGACGGGGTTCCTCCGCGACGACGCGGCCAGGGAGTTCCCCGTGCGCCTGGTCGTGGTGAGGAAGACCGCGGAGGCCACGCGGCTGGCGCGCAAGAAGGCCACAAAGGAGTCCAGGAAGAAGGGCAAGAAGCCCCGGCAGCGCACGCTCGACGCGGCGGCCTTCGTGTTCCTGCTCACCACCCTGCCGCGCGAGGAGGCGGACGACGTCACGGTGGCCGAGTTGTACCGGGTGAGGTGGCAGGTGGAACTAGCCTTCAAACGGTGGAAATCCATCTTCGACCTTGATCGCCTCAGGGCGTTCGACCCGGACCTGGCGCGGGCATACATCCTCGCGAAACTCATCGCCGCCACCATCGCCGACACCCTCGCCCGCCAAGCCCGGGCCTTTTCCCCCTGGGGAGTACGGCTCGCTCCTCTCCACATGGCGCATCCACGTGCTGGCTGAGGCGCTACTCGTCGCCGCCATTGCCGGCTACGTGGGGCTCGCCACCCTCCGGCGCGGCATCGGGTGGCACAAGCGCCTCGTTGAAGCTCCACGACGTCGACCACGCCAGCGCCTCCCGGACGGGCCCTGGGGGACCATATGTTAGCGCCTATGCCCTACAGCCTACCCCCTACAGCCTACAGCCTAGATCCTATCCACCTCCGCCACCTCCCCGTACACGCAGCTCGTCGCGTCGCCGGACTCCTCGAAGAGCCCCAGGCTCTCCCCCTCCCAGGTGAGCCGCCCGAGGGCATCCCAGCACTGGCTCCAGCGCCACTCGCGCTCGGCAAAACCACCCCCGGTCACGAAGGCGTCGGAGCGTCCGCCCGTCCCCGGCACCCAGCGCGTGCGCACCTCCACGGTGGCGTCGTCGGTGCTGCCGTCGTCCTCGATGTCGCCGACGTAGCGGTACTGGAAGTCGCCCTCGTCGGCGGTCTTGCGCAGCGCGTAGGTGAAGGAGACGTCCTCCGCCGCGCCGCCGTTGTAGCCCTCCACCACCACCACCAGGTCGATGCCCTCCCGATTGTCATAATCGACCGTGAGCAGCCCCGACTCGCCGCTGTCGCACCACTCGCCCAGCTGGCCGTGATCGTAGGTGAACTGGCCGTCGCCGGAGGCCACGGTGCTCCCCGCGTAGTGGGTACCGTAGAGGAAGGTCACCTCCTCGTCTGACTGCCGTCCGGAGAACGACCAGTCGTACACCCCCGACGCCCGCGACATGCGCGCGCTCACGTCGAGCCCGCAGTCCGCCTCGAAGGGCCCCCACCGGCGGCTGTCCTCCGTCCGCTCGGACGGCGGCAGGCTCCGGACGTAGTCCACCACGCCGAGCAGGCGGAAGATGAAGGCGTTCACGCCCTGGCTGGTCGAGAGAGACAGGGTGACGAGGTCGGCCTGCTCGCCCACGGCGGCGCGGGCGCTCTCGCCCGACAGGTCGTCCTCGTAGGGGATGGTCTGCCGCTCCTCGCTGGGGAGCGCCGCGAGGAAGTCCGCGTCGTCCGCGAAGATCGAGTTCGACATGTCACCGCAGGCGAGAAGGTAGAGGATCATGGTCAGAACCGGTAGCCGAGGCCGAGCAGGAGCTCGGAGAAACCCATGGAGTCGTCGCGGCCATCGACGACATAGGGCAGGTAGTGAATGCGCAGCGACAGCTCGATCTCGAAGCTCCCCGGGTGGAGCCCCACCCAGCCCTGGGCACCGGGCGACACGGTGAACAACGACTGTTCCGGCACGCCGCCGCCGGGGAAACGCCGGCGCATCCAGATCCCCTCGAGGTGGAGCCCGCCCCCGGCCTGGACCATCCCGGGGCGCGTGGCCCAGCCGGCGCCCGCGCCCACGGTGGCGGAGTCGAGGCCCACGCTCACCGGGTAGTCGAGCTCGGGGATCTGCAACTCGGTGACCCCGCTGCCGCCGAGGAAATCGAGGGACAGGTACTTCCCGTCGTGCCAGTCGAAGCGCGCCTCGAGGCCTGCGGCCGGGGTGTTGGGGAAGTACTCCGCCTGGATCTCCGGGTCGGAAAATGCCCTCGCCCCGGAAACCAGGTGCAACGCCAGCTTGGGCATCTTCGCCCGGCGGATGGTGGCGTCGATGCTGCCCTTGGCCACGTCGTCCTCGTACTCGCCGTCCTTGAATTGCCAGGCGTCGAGCCGCGCGAGGGCCCCGGCGGCGAGCGACAGCTCGGCCACCGCGAGGTGCGTGGGCAAACGTTCCTGCACGAGGTATTTCCCCGGCCGCAGCGCCACCTTCCGGTCGCTCTGCTCCACCGTCACCTCGGCCACGAACATGCGGCGATCCACGTCGAAGACGGCGAAGCTGCCCGGGTTGCTGGCGGGCAACAGCAGCGTGCCCGTCCCCTGCCGCCCCAGCTCGGTGATCACCACGTCGCCGGAGCCGGACAAGTCCCACTCGAAGCTCGGGTGCTGCGTGCCGGCCCGGGTCGACGAGGTGCGCAGGATCGTCTCGTGGTACACGTACCGGTAGGTCTCGCTGAGCGTCACCCGGCCGTTGCCGTCGTCGTCGGCGCTGCCCGCGAGGCCGCTGGCGAGGAAGTGGGTGAAGTAGCTGCCGCCGATCTCGTTGGACTCCTGCGAGGCCTCGTCGCCGGTCGAGGAGGTGATGATGACGCTGCCCTCGCTGTCGAGGCGCTCCCTGAGGTCGAAGACGAAGCTCGGGGCGGGCGTCCCACCCTTGCGACGCGTGATGGAGCCGGACTGGCAGGCGTCCACGAAGGCCACGCGAACGTCGGCGCCGCTCCTCTCCAGCTGGTCCTCGAGCTCGTCCCAGGAGAGGCCGCCGCCGCGGCCGAGGTGTAGCTGCTGGTCGTCGGCGTGGCCGCTGTAGAAGAAGTACAGCACCGTCTCGGTGCCGTTGGCCTTGGCGCTGGCGATGGGCGCGCGGATCTCGCCCATGGCGCGGAGCACGTCGTTCCGCCCCTTCCCGAGCAACACCCGCGTGTTGAGCAACGACACGCCACCCAGCTCGGTGAGCACGCCCTGCATCTTCCTCGCGTCGACCTCGGCGAAGTAGAGCGGCCGGTCGCCCGCGGCCCCCTCGTTGTTGCCCACCACGATGGCAAAGCGCTGCACGTCGGCGCGCGCCACGCTCGCGGCCATCGCGAGGGCGAGGATCATTCCTTGTCCAGCACCAGGATCGCCACGTCGGTGCGCTCGGTGTCGAGGGCCTCGATGGCCTTGCGACCGCCCGCGTTCCACGCGAGCCGCAGCTCCCGCGCTGCCTCCTCCGGCTCGGTGCCGTCGAAGAAACCGACGAAGATCTCGGGGCCGGGGGCGTCGTCGAGCAGGATCGAGCCCTCCAGCACGTGCCGCTCGCCGGGGGTCACGGTGAGCGGGGCCTCGTCCTCGTCGGGAAAGTACACCTGGGCCGTGCCGTTGCCGTCGATGCCGACGATCACCAGCTGGTTGAAGCCGGCCGGGTGGTAGGTGAACTGCACCTGGTCGCCGGCGCGCACCGCGTCGCTCGGGTCGCCGGGGAAGGCCTCGCCGTCGCGGAACACGTAGAAGCCGAGGTCGACCTCGCCCTTGGTGCGGTTGGTCGGCTCGCCGTCGGGCACGCGCACGGCGAGCATGGTGGCGGCAGCCATCGCCACGGCGGCACCGACGTAGGTGGCCACGCGCCGGAACAGCGGCACGAGGTTGTCGGGCGGATCGGCCTCGGCGCGGCGGCGGAGCGCGGCGATGTCGAGCGGCGGTGGCTGGGCGGCGTCGATCTCGGCGTTCCAAGCTGTCGCGGCGGCTGACTCGGCCTGCTCGGGCGGCAACTCGATCTCCTTCGCCCGGTGACGGCCGATCGCCAGGCGCGACGGGCGGCTTCCATCGTTGATCCTGGGCTTCATGGCGTACCTCCCGCGATCCACCACCACGCGAGCAGCGCCACCACCGGCAAGCCGAGAGACACGCGCGCGCGGCGCAGGAAATGATCGAGGCGCTTGCGCAGGGTGGGCACCGAGATGCCCACCATCTTCGCCGCTTCCTCCCGCGTCATGTCGTCGAAGAAGATGTGGATGACGACGCGCCGGGTTTCCTCGTCGGCGCCGTCGAGCAGCTCGCGGACCACGGCGTCGTCGAGGCCGCTGCCGTCGTCGTCGCCGGTCACGCCGCTCCCCGCGATCTCCTCCTTGTGGTCCTCGTGCTTGCGGTGGTGGCCCTTGCGGTCGCGGATGCGATTGAGACACCAGTTGGTGTTCACCTGGTACATCCACGTGAGCGGGGACGACTCGCCGCGGAAACCGTCGCCGGCGCGTAGTACCCGGGCGAAGGTCTCCTGCACGGCATCGGCGGCCTCGGCGTCGTCGCCGAGGATGCTGCGGGCGCGGGCGTGGAGGATGGGGGCGTAGCGCATGTACAGTTCGCTCAGGTCGGAGTCGGAGATGGGCATCCGTCGCTCCTTCGACCCACGAGCCCCCGCGGGTGCAAAAGAAAAGTGGTCGACAACCGTATCGCGGCACCGCTGGCCCCTTCCGACCGCCCGGAGTTGAGTTACACTTTGACCCAGACCTAGCAGGAGTGGCCGATGTCGGAAGCCAGGATGGCACCGAACGGTGGGGGGAGCGTTTCCGGCGGAGCCGAGTGCGAACCGTGGTGGAGCAGTCTCCTCGCCGCCCTCGGGGAGGGCGCATCAATTCACGCTCTGGCCCGCCGCTACGGCACCAACTGCCGTCGTATTCGTCGCGCGCTCGCACGCCTCGGCATCCGCGCCCGCGGTCGCGACGTCGACCCCAGCGGGCTCGGCGAGCTCGCTGCCTTCGGCCCGAGGCTGGGCAAGGAGCCCGACAGCGCGATCGCCAAGGCGGCCGGGGTTACCCCCGAGGCGGTGCAGGGCGAGCGCGAGCGCCTCGGCATCGGCGCGTTCAAGCCGCAACGGCGAGTGAAGCTCACCCGCGACGACGAGGCCTGGATCCGGGGCCCGGTGCGCCGGCGCCGCGAGAAGGTGAATCTCGAGGCTGAACTCACCGTGGTGCGCCGGGCTCCGAGCGCCGAGGCCCGCCCCGTGTCGCTGGTGCGGCGGCCACCGGCGCCGGGCGCCGCCATCCCCCCGGCCGCCAGTCATCCCCCCGCCGGCTCCCCGGCCGAGGCGCCGCCTTCGCTGCTGCGCCGCCCCGCCTCCCGCACCGAGCCAGCGGTCCCC
>VGRQ01000134.1 GCA_016875315.1 Deltaproteobacteria bacterium
GTCGACTCCATCGTGGCACACCTCCACCGCGGAGGGGTTGATCGCGGCGTCGGAATCGTTGCAATCGTCGCTGGTCGCCACGTGACCGGCGGGTGGGTCGCAGGCCGCCACGCCCGTCGATGGGTCGCCGTGGCCGTCGCCGTCGGCATCGACGAACCAGGCGGGGTCGCCCTCCCCGTCGAAGCGCGGGTCGCAGTCATTGCCCGTGTCGGTTTGCACGAGGTCGCGGCCGCGCACGCCCTCCGAGATGGCCGATGAGCAGGCGAGGCTGAGCAGCACCGGCAACACTGGGAGCATGGCCCGAGTGTAGCCTGCTCGCGACGGCTCGTCTCCGGCGCAAAAAACGCAAAAGAAACAAGTACGCATGATTTCGTGATGAGTCGCCGCTGTGGTGGGTAAATGATCCACATGCCACCGCACCCGGCCCTCGACGAGTCCGGCACCACCACCATCGAGTACACGCTGATCGCCAGCCTCATCGCGGTGGTCCTCGTGGTCGCGGTGACCGCCCTCAGCGATGTACTCGGCGACACCTTCAACACCACCAGCGACGCCGTGGCCGCCGCGACCGGAGGCTGAGCTCTAGCCGGACTTCCACGCCCGCGAGCGGGCAACCTCCGCCTCGTAGGCCGCGATCTCGGCCGCCTCGCGCTCCGGCGTCCAGTCAAGCAACGTGGCCATTCGTCGCGCCACGCGGGGGGCAGCGCCGAGCCCCTGGTCGAGGTCGCGGTAGTAGAGCTGCGTGCGCCGCAGCAGCACGTCGGTGACCGTCTGCGCCAGCTCCTTCTCGACGGCGAAGTCGACCTGCGCCAGCCGCTCGGGACGGCCGGGCACCAGCGCCTCGCCGAGCTCCGGGCGCTCCTGGATCCGCCGCGCCACGTCGACGGCACGCGTGCCGTAGGTGGCCACGAGTAGCTCGGCGGTGTCGTCGTCGATGGCGGGCGCGGCGGCCCGGCACAGCGCCTCCACGCGGGCCGCGTCGTCGTCCTCGGGCCAGCCCACCGCCCCCGGCAGGGGCTGCCGGGCGGTGTAGGCCTCCGCCAGCGGCGTGGGAACGGCGCCGGTGAGGCGCAGCATCGCCACCGCGCGGTCGACCACCTCGGCCGCCATCTTGCGGAAGGTGGTGAGCTTGCCCCCGGCGATGGTGATGAGCCCGTCGGGATCCACGAGGATCTCGTGCTCGCGCGACACGCTCGAGGCGCTCCCCTCGCTGGAGATCAGCGGGCGCAGGCCCGCCCAGGTGGCGATGACGTCGCCGGGGCCGAGCTTGGCGCCGGGGAAGTACTTGCCCATGCAGTCGAGAAGGTAGATGACGTCGTCGCGCGTGGCGGCAACGTCGGCGGGGTCGCCCTGGTAGTCGGTATCGGTGGTGCCGATGTAGGCGCGGTCGCCCCAGGGCAGGGCGAAGAGCACGCGCTTGTCGGTGGGATGCGAGCACACCACGGCGTGACGCAGCGGCAACCGGTCGCGGGGTACCACGATGTGAATGCCCTTGGTGGTGCGGAGGATCTTCGGGCGCGGATCGCCCATGGCCCGCACGTCGTCGGACCAGGGGCCGGTGGCGTTGATCACCACGCGCGCCTCGATCTCCACGTCGGTGTCGCCGTGGGCGCCCCGGGCGCGCACGCCCCGCACGCGACCGTTGTTGTCGCGCAAGAGGCCCACCACCTTGGTGTAGGTGCGCACCTCGGCGCCGTGGGCCTGGGCGTCGAGCGCCGTCTCCAGCGTGAGCCGGGCGTCGTTGGTGGCGCAGTCGTAGTAGAGCTGGGCGCCGCGCAGGCCATCGCGCTGGAGGCAGGGCTCCTCCTCGGCCAGCTCGCGGGGCGCGAGGTTCTTGTGGATCTTCGGCGAGCGGAACAGCGAGAGCCCGTCGTAGAGCCACATGCCGATGTTCAGGGTGAAGGGGCCGAACTTGGCGTCCTTGTAGACGGGGAAAATGAACCCGAGCGGGTTGACCAGGTGGGGCGCGATCTCGAGCAACACCCGCCGCTCGCTCACCGCCTCGAAGACCAGCGAGAACTCGCCCTGCTCCAGGTAACGAAGCCCCCCGTGTACCAGCTTGGAGGACCGCGAGGAGGTGCCGTAGGCGAGGTCGTTCTGCTCCACGAGGCAGGCGCTGAGCCCGCGCATTGCCGCGTCGCGGGCGGCCCCGGCACCCACGATGCCGCCGCCGATCACCAGGAGGTCGAAAGCCATGGCCGCTCCTATCCGCCTAGGCAGGGCAACTCGGCGCAGTCCACGAGGTCGATGCTGAACGCGCCGGGGGTGGCGCGGCCCCAGATGTCGTCGAAACCGTCGAGGGGGTTGTACACGCGGAGCAGCTCGGTGGCGGCGTCGGCCACCACCATCGTGCCGTCGGGCAGGAAGACCGCGTCGCGCGGGAAGGCGAGCACCCCCGGCGACTCGGGCACGCGCCATTCTTCCTCGCCGTCGACGAGCGACACCACCTGTCCCCGGGCGGAGAGCGAGACGACGACACCGTCTCCGCGGAGGTGGGGGCCGTGGGGCCAGGCCGCGTCGCCGACGTCGTGACGGCGTTCCAGCACGGGCGCCTCGTCGAGCACGTAGACGTCGACGTAGTCGGGACCGGAGCCCACCTGGAGGAGCAGGGTCACCGCCAGCCGGGTGACGCCGTCGCTTCCTGTCGCGACATCTATACCATTTGGCCAGTGGATGGTGTCGCCATCGACGAAGTCGATGCTCCAGAGCGGGTTGCCGTCGAGGTCGAAGCCGAGCACGTGGCCGGAGCTGGTGTCGGCCACGACGAGACTGTTTCCCGGCCCCGGCTTCACGCCGTGGATGAACGACAACGACGAGAACATCTCGGTGAGCGACCAGAGCAAGTTGCCCTCGGCGTCGATCGCCTCCACGGCGCTACCGAGATCCGGGGGCGGCCAGGTGCGGCCGTACACCGTGCTGCCGTCGGCCTGGCGGAAGGCGCCGGCCCCCCCCCGATCCGTCGCCGAAGCTCAAGGCGAAGATGGACCCGAAGTCGGCGTCGAGCTCCTCCAGGGCTGGGCCCTCGGGCGTGTCGGGGGTGCTCCCCACCAGGAGGTGGACCGCGGCGGGATCGACGAGATCGGGTGCGTCGCCCGGGGGACAGTCGCAGCAGGCCAGCGCGTACCACGGGATCACGGCGCGTCGCCCGCGCAGCGGAAGCCCACCAGCGAGCCGGCCCCGGCGGGGATGGCGTAGGTGCGGTTGCTGGATCGCACCCACTGGTAGTCCGACCAGGCGTCGGTGCCCCGCACGGTGCGCAGGCCGGCCGTGCTTGGCCCCTGCGGGTTCTCGCTGGGAGACTCCGCATAGTAGGCGGCGTCGTAGAGGTCGCTCACCCACTCCCAGGCGTTGCCCGCGAGGTCGTGGTGGCCGAAGGGGCCGTCGCCCTCGGGGCGGCTGCCCACGGGGAGTAGCCCGCCGTCGCAGAGGCGCTGCACCACCGGATCGCAGCCGGCCCACTCGTTTCCCCAGGGAAACACGAGGTTCTCGGTTCCGCGCGCGGCGTACTCCCACTCCGCCTCGGTCGGCAGGCGGAGGTGTCGCCAGGTGCAGAAACCCATCGCGCTCTCGTAGTCCACGCCGGTGACCGGTAGGTTCGCGCTGCCCTCCACCGCCGCGGGCGCGCAGGCCGCCGCCGCCACGCACTCGGCGTACTGGCCCTGCGTCACCTCGTAGGCGTCGAGGGTGAAGGCGTGGAGGCTCACGGCGTGGGCGGGCGCCTCGTCGGGGTCGCAATCGTCGCAACCCATGGTGAAGCTGCCGCCCGGGACCTCGATCAGCTCGGCCGCGACAGGGGCGGCGCTGTCGCCGGTGTCGTCGGCCGGGGTGCAGGCGAAGAGGAAGAGCACGGGGGCGGATAACGTGGCGCGTGCTCTCGCTCGTTGCCATCGCCATCGCCGCGCCGCTCTGCATCGAGGACGGCGCCGCCTGTCGCGACACCGTTCACGGCTGGACGCTGCTCCAGCTGCGCGGCGACGACACCGCCATCGGCCGCCAGTACGCCGAGCTGATGGGGCCGGAACTGCGCCTCCGCTACGTGCCGATGATGGATCGGATGTGGGCGGAGCTGCCCGGGGTGCTCCGCTCGGCCATCCGCGGTCGCGACCGGCGCTCGTCCCAGGTGTTCGACGCGGGCAACCACGCCCGCATGGCCGCCCTGGAGCGCGGGATCGACCTCGATCGCGGCCGCTACCACGACTACGCGTGGATCTCCGAGCTCTCGAGCATCGGCCCCTCGTTGATGATCGCCCTCGGCGGCCGGTTGCAGCTCGACGACGTGCGCGCCGTGCAGTTCGGCGCCCGTTGCACGAGCATCCTCGGGCCGAGCGGGGAGGGGACACTACACGCCCGCAACCTCGATTTCCCGGGGATGGACTTCTGGCAGCCGAACCAGTCGCTGGTGATGGTCGACCCGCGCGACGCCGAGGGGCGTCCCGACGGCGAGCGCTACGCGATCTTCGGCACTCTCGGCGAGATGTTTGCCGGCACCACGACGGTGAACGCATCGGGACTGGTGGTGACTGTGCATGTCCACGCCTCTCGCGACGTGGCCCTGCTCGACGGGCGCGGACGCATGGGGCTGTTTTCCCTGCTGGCGGCGCCGTCGCGGGCCGGTGGCGAGTGGGGCATCTACCGGCTGGTGGAGACCCTCGCGCGGCGCCAGCCCAGCGTGTCGGCCGCGCTCGATGCGCTCGCGCCGGTGCGCACCCTCGGCGCGTGGACGCTGGTGCTCAGCGACCCCTCGGGCGACAGCGCCGTGGTGGACATCGACGCCCGCGACCAGCGAGTGGCCCGCGGCGCCCGCTCGGCGACGAACACCTATCGCGACCCCGCGATGCACGAGCGCGAGCTGGTCCCCGCGGCGGGACCGTTCCTCGGCTCGGTCCTGCGGCACCAGCGCGCCGATGCGGGCCTCGCAGCGGCCGGGGATCAGCTCGACGTCGACGAGGCGATCGGCATCCTGCGCAACCGGGTGGACGGGGCCACGGGTCGCGAGCGCGTGGCCTCGCCCAACAGCGTGCTCTCCATCGACACCTCGCAGAGCCTCGCCATCGAGGCGCGTCGCGACGGCCGGCATCGCCTGTGGATGGCCGAGCCCCAGCCCGATGGCCGATCCCCGGCGGCGCTGGCGGCGTGGTTCGCGGTGGACTTCGACGCCTTGGCCCTGTTGGACACGAGGCCCGCGGCGCCGCTCCCCGAGGGCACGGCGGCCTGGGCGCAGGCGCGTCAGTTGCTGGTCGACGCGCGGCAGCCCGCGCACGCGCTCGAGGTGCTCGACCGCATCGACGACGACGGCGCGCGGCTCATGGGGGCGTGGCTGGCGGCGTCGATGGACGATCTCGGGGGGGCAAGCGGGCGCCTCGCGACGATCGAACTTGCCTCGTTGTCGGCCCATCACCGGGCCCTCGCGGGCTGGCTCGGGGGCGAGTTGCACCGGCGCGGGCCGCCGCTGGTGCTCCGCGGTGGGGCCGACGACTACGGCGCCTACGCGCCGATGCCTCGCGAGATGGCCGTTTCCGGGGCGTGGCGCGATGCCCTCGCTGCGCTCGACGCCGACGCGATCGCCCACCCCGAGCGCGCCCGCTACCACGCGCTGTTGCGACACGTGCTCGCGGCGCGCCTCGCCTCGTCTCGGCCGCTGCGCGAGTTCCCCGCGCCCGACCTCAAGTTCCAGGACGTCTTGAGCTTGCCGCGCTGAGGCTCAGGGCGCGGGACGCTCCTTCCTCAACCCCGGCAGGTTCTTCTTCCCCTCCCAGGTGCGGTACTGCAGCGCGTCGCTCACCAGCGCCCGCACCACCGGGTCGGGGTCGTCGGCCATGGCACGGAGCGTGCCTTCGGCACCCTCGCTGGGCAGGGTGCGGTACCGATGGAGGGCCGTCCAGCGCACCCGGGGACGAGGGTCCGACAGGTAGTGTACGAAGGCGCCCGCGCCCACCGACTCGCGGAAGTAGGCGCCCTCGAGCAAGGCGATGTCGATGTCCTCGGCGAGGTCGGCTCCGGCGTAGCGCTGGCCGCCGCCGAAGGTGGGCACGGTGGGCACCTCGTCGTCGCCGGGCACCTCGAAGGGCAGGTCGTAGCGGCCGAGGCGGCGTTCGAGGGGGAGGGGATCGCCCGAGAGCGGCGTGGTCCAGCCGGCGCGTGCGCAGGCGAGGTCGCCGGCGCACAGCCGCACCGCCTCCAGCGCCCAGGCCCCGCGCGCGTGGGGGCTGTCCACGGTGGGGGCCACGGCGGAGCCTGTCCCAAGATACTGGTTGAACCACCACCGCGCGCGGATGGTCTCCACCTCGCGCTCGCCAAAGGGGCGGGCCCAGGTTTCCCAGTCGGCCAGGGGCTCGTCCGCCGGCGGCACCTGCCAGGCGGCGTGCGCGAAGCAGAACTTGCGGAAACGCCCGGCCTGGTTGCAGTGCCAGAGGCCGTCTTCCAGTTGTCCCGCGCGCGCCAGCTCCTCGCCGCCCCGGAAGTGGCACTCGTCGGCCCAGAGCTCGTCGAAGGCGTCCACGCGGCCGTCGTAGAGCGCGCAGGCGTCGGTCACCGCCGCGAAGTCGGCGGCGCGGCCTCGCGCGGCGGCCACCTGCACGTGGCAGAGGGCGCGGAGCTGGGGATCGAGCCCGGTGCAGTCGGTTACCCGCTCGGGGTTCGTCACCAGTTCCGGCGCGGGCTCGGCGCAGGCGAGGAGCCAGGTCACGGGGGTGGCGCGCCCTGGAGGTGAGGGCGGCCGAGCACCTGCTGGCACTTCTCGCGGGCGAAGTCGGTCGTCACCTCGGTGCAGAGCTTGCCCGCGCGCGCTGGCTCGGCGGTCGCGACACGCAGGCGCAGGAGGTCGCGCTGCAAGGGGTCGCTCACCGCCTCGATCTCGGCCCGCATCGCGGCCTCGTCGCCCGATCGGAGCGCGGCCAGCGCCTTGTCGAAACGGCAGTCGGCGTCGCACGTGCAGGCGAGGAGCCAGATCACGGCTTCCAGGGGGTGTAGTTACCCCACGGGGCGCGCCCGGTGCCGGCGGTGATGGTGGCGAAGTTGGCGCGCCCGACGGCGGCCTCTCCGCTGTCGATGCAGTGCTCGTAGGCGCGGGCCTCGATGTCGCGACGGGCCTCGGTGCCCTGCCCCAGGGCGGCGAGCACGGCGGCCTTGTAGGCGGCCACGGCGGTGGGAGAACGCAGGGCCACCCTGGCGGCCAGGGCACGGGCGCGTTCCAGCCCCGCCGCCAGGTCGGCAGCCAGCTCGTCGACGAGGCCGATGCGCGCCGCATCCTCGGCGCCGACGCTCTCGCCGGTGATGCCGAGGCGGAGTGCCTGGTTGGGGCCGACCACGGCGGCCAGCTCGCTGGCCCCGCCGGCGCCGGGGAGGATGCCGAGCCCGGTTTCCGGCAGGGCGAACTTGGCGCCGGGCGTGGCGATGCGCCAGTCGCAAGTGAGCGTGAACTCGGTGCCCCAGCCGAGGGCCACGCCGTGGATGACGCCCACGTGGAAGACGGGAACGCGCCGCAGCCGGGCGAGCACCGCCCGCTGTCGCCGGACGTGGGCCTTCACCTCGCCGGTGCTCCACTCCCCGCGCTCGGTGACGTTGGCGCCGGCGATGAAGATGGGCGCCCCCCTGGGCGAGAGGCGGTCGCTGTAGGAGATGAGCGCCCCGGCGGGCGCGGTTTCCAGCCAGTCGCAGAGGCGTTCCCACTCGCCGATCTGCTGGCGGCCCATCTCGTTGGCCTTGCCGTGGTCGATGCGGAGAGTGGCCACCCCGTCGGCCGCGCCGAGGTGAAGGGTTTCGAGGTCGATCATCCGGGGCTACCTGAGAGGTCGAAGTGCAGGCGGAGGGCGGGCTCCACCCGGGCGAGCACCACCGAGGGGTCGGGGATGCCGAAGTCGGCCAGCACCAGCGGATGCTCGCCGCGCAGCCGCAACGTGCCGCTTTCCCACTGGAAAGTGGCCGCCACGAGGGCATCGAGGGTCACGTCGCGGATGCGCAGCGGCCCCGCGAGGCGCAACGCGCCGCTCCCATCTCGCGCACGCAGCGCGTCGAGGCTCCCCTCGATGCGGCTCACCACGAAGCTGATCGCGGGAAAGGTGGCGACGTCGAGCGCATACACCAGGAGCCGCTGGTCGCGCGGGCCGTGCCCGGTCCCGAGAGAGCTGGCCTCGACCTCGAGCTGGCCGGTGCCCGCCTCGGGGTCGAGCGCGCAGGAGAACGCGTCGGCGTGGCCCACCACCGGGCCCGCGGACGATCCGAGCTCGAAGCGCAGCCCGCCGCCGGGCGCGGCGGTGAGCGCCATCGGGGCGGCGAGGGCAAGCCCGGCGAGAAGCACGACCAGGACTATCCCGCGCCCCGTCCCCGCGGTGCGACCGCCCGCCGCGTCGCGCGGGTGGCAGTGCGTAATCTGCTACGCACCCCGGGTGCGAATCCGGCTACGCAGTCAGAAGGGCGCCGCGACGGTTGAAGGCCAGATCTTTGCCAACGAGGGCGACGGCACGGCCCTTGCTACGCGTGATGCGTCCCCCGATCGTGAAGCCATGTCCGGAGAGAAGATGAACCCCACCCCGCAGCAGGCCGACGAACTCTTCCGCACCCGGAACCGTTCCGTGGCGCGTGCTTTCTACCGGCAACTGCGGACCGAGGGCTTCACTCACCAGCAGATCATCGAGCTGTCCACCACGCTGCTCGACTTCGTGACCGAGGATCTCAAGGACCGCGTGCAGCCCGCGAAGTAAGCGGGGAATGTAAAACTGACCCGCGAGTCAAAAATGTGACTCGCGGGTCAGTTTATTTTTGACGCGGGTGATTTCGCCCGGCGCCGGCGCCCGGCCATCGCGCTAGGGTGCAGCGCCCACGAGGTCTGCATGGTCACGCCGTTGTTGCTCGCCCTGGTCGCCTGCAATCCCCCGGTCGCCGACGACAGCGGCGACACCGACTCGGTCATCGACGACAGCGGCGACACCGGCGCGCCCGATGGACCGGTGTCGCTGGCCGTCGGCGAAGTGGTGGACATGGACGTGGCCGAGGACGGCACGGTGTCGATCGAGGTGGCCGATCCTGGCAATTACATCGTGATCCTGGCCAGCTTCGCCAAGGGACAGGGGGAAACCCACGGCTACGGCGAGCGCTACGAGGAGGCGGCGCGCACCGAGCCGAGCGACGTGCCGCCCGGGCGACCGGCGGACGTCCGCCCGCCCACCGCGAGCGCCGCGGTGGGCGACGAGCGCACCTTCGACGTGTACGACGGCAGCTCCTACGTCACCATCACCGCCAAGGTGACCGCCGTGTCCGACATGGTGGTGGTGTGGGAAGACCAGACCACCCCCAACGAGCTGGGCGCCATCGACGAGGAGGTGGTGAACGAGGTGATCTTCAACCTCGAAGACCACGTGATCCCCCGCGAGCGGCAGGTGTTCGGCGAGGAGAGCGACGTCGATGCCAGCGGGAAGATCGACGTGCTCGTGAGCTACACGGTGAACCAGTACGGCGCGGTGGCCTATGTCACCCAGTGCGACATCGGGCCGGTGGTCGGCTGCGGCGAGCGCGGCAACGAGGGCGAGATCGTCTACCTCGGCGTGCCCGACCCCGACGACAGCTACGGCACGCCGGCCGGTATCACCGAGACGGTGGCGCACGAGCTGAACCACCTGATCTACGGCTGGCACAAGTACGTGGCCCAGGACCAGGCCGACGCGAGCGAGAACATCTACCTGACCGAGGGCATGAGCGCACTGGCGCAGGATCTCACGGGCTACAACAACGGCAACCAGTACGTGTGGGCCGCGGCGCTCGACGCGACCGACTACCTCGGCAAGACCGCCACCATCGACTCGGTGAGCATCAACGACGTGCTCCGCGGCTCGAGCTACTACGACACCGAGCGCGACGGGGCCCTGCGTGGCGCCGCCTACCTGTTCCTGCGCTACGCCTTCGAGCAGCAGGGCGGCATGAGCGTGGAAGGCGACGGCACGCTCGTTGACGAGGGCGGCATGGCCTGGCTGCACGACTGGTTCGACTCTCCGGAGCTCGGCATCGACACCGTGGAGGCCACCATGGGACGGCCGGTCGAGGACGTGGCGCTCGACTGGTTCACCGCGCTGGTGGTGGATGGGCGCGTGGAGAACGACAACCCGGCCTACAACTACCAGCCGCGCGTGGAGGATCCCGTCACCGGCTACGAGTTCGGGGTCGACATGTACGCCCTCATCCACGGCTGGTTGCAGCTCGAGGGGCCGGAGTTGCAGAAGGTCGACCGCAACGACGGGGAGATCCGCAGCGGGGGCGTGGAGTACCTCAAGGCGGAGGTGGCCGAGGCCGGGGAGGTGCGCGTGGCCGTCGACCCGGAGGCGAAGGCGGTGGCGCGCATCCTGCGGGTGGACTGAGAGGCCTCCTCCCGGCCTCCGGCCACCCTCCCCCGCCCGCGGGGGAGGGGAGCGCGGCAGCGG
>VGRQ01000135.1 GCA_016875315.1 Deltaproteobacteria bacterium
CGCCTGGAACAGCAGGAACCACCGCACCAGCCGATGCTTGCTAACGAACTTCAGCGAGTCCGTCGTGAGCGAACGGTACGCGGCGAGCCCTTCCGCGAGGCTACCCTTCCGCTCGGGCACTCGCCCGGCCGCGAAGCAGGCAACGATCGGCACCGCCAGCACCGGGCCCACCGCCGAGGCCCACATGGCGCCGCGCAAGGAGTGCATGATCACGAGGCCGCCCACGACGTTGGCGAGCGCGAAGGAGGCCAACCGAACCGCGTGGGTGCGTGCCTCGGTGGCGGCGAACTCGCTCTCGCGTCCCAGTTGCTTGAGGCAGTCGTAGAGCAAGGCCGAGTCGGCCCCGCTCAAGAGGGCCATCCCCACCGCGAGGGTGACCTCGGCGCCGAGGAACGACCAGAAGCCCGTCCCCAGCGCGTAGAACACCGATCCCAGCGCGACCACCACCTGTCCCGCCAGCAGGCTGGTGCGCTTGCCCACGCGGTCGGCCACCATGCCCGTGGGAACCTCGAGCACCACCACCGCCACCGCAAACACCGCCTGGAGCAGGAAGACCTCGAAGGTGTCGAGACCGTTGTCCTCCCAGAAGAGCACGAGGCCGGGCACCATCACCGGCGTGAAGGAGATCGCCGCGAACAGCGGGTACAGGCGGATCGTGAGCGCAGGGGTGCGCACGGCGACGGTAGCTATGCACGCCTCGCCACCGCGCCGAGCCGGATCGCGTCGTAGCCAAATCGATCCCGCACCGCGTCGATTGCCGCGCCGGCGCGCGGGCGAGGTGGCCGGAAGAGCGCGACCTGGGCGGCCTCGGGTTCGAGGTTGGAGAGCTGCACCCCGAGCAGGCGCACCCGCCGCCGTCGCGACCAGTGGGCCAGGAGTAGGTCGCGCGCCACCTCCCAGACGTCGGCCTCGGCGCTGGTGGCGGCGCCGGAGTGCCCCCGGGTGATGGTTGAGAAGTCAGCGTAGCGAAGCTTCAGCGTGACGGTGCGCGCCACCGCCTTGCGACGCCGCAGCCGCCATGTGACCCGCTCCACCAGCGCGCGCAGCGCGTCGAGAACGGGCTGTTCCTGGCCGAGCGCCGCGAAGAAGGTGCGCTCGTTGCTGAGCGAGCCCTCGGCCGACTCGTCGTGCTCCTGGAAGGCAGGGCGGTCCCTGTCGGGCAGCGGACCGGAGGGGAGCAGGCACTCTCGCAGTCGCGATGCCATCCCCGCCACGCGGCTGGGCCCGTCGGGCACCTCGCCGAGCTCACCCAGCGTGTTGATCCCCGCCTTGATCAACACTTGTTCGGCGACCGGCCCGATCCCCGGCAGCTTCCGCACCGGGAGGGCGCGCACGAAGTCGCCCTCCTGTCCCGCGCGCACCATGAGCACCCCTGCGGGCTTGGCGCGACCGCTCGCCATCTTGGCCACGGCGCGCGACACGCCGAGGCCCACGCTCGACGGCAGGCCAGTTTCCCGCTGGATGAAGTCGCGCATCTCGCGCACGGTGCGCTCGATGCTGGCGCAGGGGTCGACGTCGCCGGGGCGATGAAACAGGCGGTCGCAGCCGTGGAAGTCGAGGTAGAACTCGTCGATGCTGGCGGTGCGGACCACCGGGCACCAGTCTTCGAGGATGGCCTTCACCCGGGCGGCGTAGGGACCGTAGGTGCTGTGCCGCGTGGGGACGAAGATCGCGCTGGGCGCCAGCTTCGCGGCCTCGAGCAGGCTCATCCCCGACCGCACGCCGAGGGAACGAACTTCGTAGCTGCACGAGGTGACGACGCCACGGTCGCCCTTCCGCCCGCCCACGACGACGGGCTGCCCCACGAGCGAAGGGTCGAGCAGGCGCTCCACCGACACGAAGAAGGTGTCGAGGTCGAGGCAGCCGATGCGGGCCGGTGTCACCTGAACAAGTGTATAGGCACCCCATTCGAAGTGCAAGGCGCAGGCGCGCTTGGCACGAGGGGTCCCCGCGAGTAGGCTGTCGAGATGCTCTCGCACGTCGCCGCTGCCCGTGCGCACCTGATCGCGCGGGCCGCTGTGAGCGCCGAGCTCATTCGCCTGCGGGCCCAGCTCAGCGCCGACCTCGACCGTTTCGACGCCTTCCTCGGACAGCTCGCCGCTGCGCCGAGTGCCTGAAGCTGCCCGTGTCGGCCGTTCGTCACGCCCCCCGCGCACCCGCTGGCCCTCGGCGCTGCCGCGCTGGTGCTGGTCAACGACTTCGTCCTCCGCGGCTGGGCACCGGGCTGGCTCACGGGGAAGCTCTCCGACGTGGGCTGGCTGGTGGTGGCGCCGGTGCTGCTCGCATCGGTGCTGTCGTGGCTACGCTGTCCGGACCGTGTCGCGACACGACTCGCCCTCGTCGCCGTGGCCGGCTTCTACATCACCCTGCAGCTCTGGCCGCCGCTGGGCGCGCACTTCCAGGTGGGTCACGTGGCCGACCTCGGCGACCTCGTGGTGCTCCCGGCGCTGGGGCTGGCGACCTTGTGCTGGCGGGCGCGGCGCCGCCGGGGCGCGTGGGCCATCCCCGTGCTCGCAGCCACCATGCTGGCCGACGAGTACGATTCGCCCCCGGATGCCACCGCCCCCTGCGCGTCGGCGCCCACCTGGGCGCCGGGCGAGCCACTGCGGCTATCGCTGAGCGTGTGGTGGCCCATCCCCTACACCAGCGAGGCCTTCCTGGCGGGGCTGGACCTTCGCGACGAGCAAGGCAACGCCGTGCCGCTGGTGGTGGCCGCCGATCCCGACGGGATGTACGCCCTCCTGGTGTGCGCGCGCGACGGGCTCCGAGGCAACGCGGCCTACACGTGGAAGGCGGGCCCGTGGCATGCCGATGAGAGCAACCAGCTCAGCTTCGAGCAGCCCGGCCTGCCCGAGATCAGCTTCGTCACCGAGCCCGGTAGCGGCGTACCGGTCACGACCGCTGCCGAGTGCGCCGCGCTCGCCACGCAGGCCCGGGCCGAGCAGATGAGCGCCTGCTGGCGCAACGACCCGAGGGACTCGGGCGACACCGCTGACTCCGGGGACAGCGAATGATCCTGGCCGCCGGCCTCGCCCTCGCCGCCTGCCCCTGCGAGGGCTTCCGCGTGACGACGGTGGCCGCCGGTCGATCCGCCTACACGCGACTCGCCCTGGTGGAAGACTTCGACGGTGCCTTCTACCAGGAGCTCACCCTGGGCGGGCAGACGTGGGCCGGGCGCTTCGGCTTCGCGACGGAGATCGCGGCCACCGCCGGCTTCTCCGACACCTGGCACGGCTACGGCCTCGGCAACCTCCTGCTCGACGCGCGCTTTCTCGTCGACCCGGCGCGCAAACACGCGCTCGGCCTGCGCCTTCGCCTCCCCGCCGGCGCGATCGCCCACCCCGACCAGCCGGTCACCTGGTGGGGGACGGTGCCCGAGGCCACCATCGAGACCACGGGGCTCGCCATCGCCTACGAGGGCAGCGCGGGGCGCTTCACGTGGGCGGCCCGCCTCGGTGGGCGAGGCAGCGGCTGGTACGCCCGGGGCTACACCCCCGAGGTGATCGACGCAGCCGCCGCGCTAGCCACCGCCCAGCCGCTCGCCGGGAACTGGCTCATGGTCGGGGAACTGGAGGCGATGAACGCCCCCTCCCCCGTGCACCTCCGCGCCCTCGCCCGCTACGCCCAGCCCGGCGTGGGCCCGCGCTGGACGGTCGACGCCGGTCTCGCCGCGCCGCTCTTGACCATCTGGGCCGACCCGACCCTCCAGGTCATCGCCCAGGTTCGTCACTCTTTCTAGCTTTCAGCGCCTGCCCCAGTCGCGACTTGTCGACGCCGAGGGCGCGGAACATCTTCTCTTCCTGCCACTGCTGGAACACCTTGAAGCTGTGGTCGGCCGCGTAGCGCCCGCTGGTCAGGTACACGAAGGCCCGGAGCGGCGTGGAGAGCGACTCGGCGCCCAGCTCCTCGTGAGCCTCCCAGAAAAAGCTCTCGGTCGACCTGTTGTTTCCGTACCAGTAGCGCGCGAGGCGCAAGTACGCGCGGAACTCGCGATGCAGGCGGGTGGCGATGTCGCCCATGGTCGCCGCCTCGTCGGCCCCGTCGAGCACGCGCAAGACGCCGATCGCCGCGTTCACCGCGCCGCGCACCGCGAAGTCCACCCCGCCGGAGAGGATGGGATCGACAAACGCCGCCGCGTCGCCGATGGCGGTCCAGCCGGGACCCGTCGTCTTCCTCAGCGCGTAGGACCAGTCGCGGACGAAGTGGAGCGGGTCGGCCGGGTTGACGAGCACGCCCTGGTCGATGGGCACGGCGGTGCGGACCACGTCGAGGAAACGTGGCAGGTCCATCCGGGCACGTTCCTTGACGACCACGCCGACGCTGGTGCGCGTGGGCGAGATGGGAATGAACCACACCCAGCCCTCGGGGACGGTCACGATGAGCTGCGCGTGACGTCCCAGCACCGGGTGAACCCCGCCGGCGCCGTCGAAGTAGGCGTAGGTCGACGTCGATCGCAGGTCTTCGAGCACCTCCACCAGCCCGAGCGAGCGGCCCACCAGGGTTCGCTGTCCCGAGGCGTCGAGCACGTAGGCGGCGTCGATGTCGTGGCCCCCGGCGGAAACGCCCACGGCGCGGTCGCCGTCCCAGCGCACCGCCGTGACCGCTACCCCCTCGCGCACGTCGACGCCGCAGCCCCGCGCGTGGTCGAGCAGGATCCTGTCGAAGCTGGCGCGATCGACCTGCCAGGCTCGCTCGTAGTCACCTGCGAGCAACGTTTCCTCGGAGAGCCCGGGCAGGTCTGCCTCGAGACGGGAATCGAAGAGCACCGACCAGGGCTGTCGCGACTCGCCCCACACGTAGAGCGCGCCGTACTTGCGCGCGTAGCCCGGCGCGGCGAAGGCAGGGCCGAGGCCGAAGTGCTGGTCGAGGAACTGGAAGGTGGCCGGCTGGAGGCTCTCCCCCACGTGGTGCCGGGGGAACTTCTCCCCTTCGAACAGGATCACGGGCGCCCCGTGCCGGGCGAGGAAGGCCGCCGCCACGCTCCCGGCCGGCCCGCCCCCGACGACAATCACCGGTTTCATCGACCAAGCTCCTTCCGCGCGAGGCGACACACGAGGTCTTGCGCCGCGCCGAGTAGCATTCCCTGCCGGAACAGTGTCCAGTCATCGGTCGAGAGGTTGGCCTCGGTGCGGGCCGCCAGCTCGGCGAGGGTGGAGCGGGTGGCGGCAAAGGCGGCACCATCGAACACCGTCCCCCGGCGATAGACGGCATACAGCGCCGGGAAACGCGCCTCGTGAAAGATGCCGCCCACCTGGAGCAGGGTGCCGTCGGTGTCGCAGATGACGTCGCCACAGAGCGGCGCCGGGTCGGCCGCGTTCTGCCAGTTGTAGAGCTGCACGCGGCCCTCGTCACCCCGCAGGCAGGCGTCGAGCCCGCGCAGGTACCCCTCGAACTGCGCCGGGGTGTAGCGCATGCCAGTGGCGTAGTTGAGTTGCACCGCCGGCACGCCGAGATCGCGCGCGTGCGCGAGGCGATCCGGCAGCTCGTGACTGGCTGCGGGCGGCACGGTGACATTGAGGAACCAGCGCACCGGCGCGGCGCGGAGCGCGACGATCGCCGCGTCGAGCGCGTGCCGGGTGCTGCGAAAGCGGTTGTCGCGACCGGCGCCGTCGACGCTGAGCTGCACGGTCACGTCGTGGTCGGCGAGCCAGCGGAGACGCCCGTCGTCGAGGTTGAGCCCGTTGGTGGTGAGCTGGACCTCCACCTCGCGACCGCGGCGAGCGGTGGCAACCGCGTGCTCCACGAGGTCCCAGCGCCGCGTAGGCTCGCCGCCGAAGATCTGGAGCCCGAGGCGGGGCTTGGGGCTGGCGTGCAGGTGGGCGAGCGCGGCGTCGACGGTGGCGGGCGGCATGTCGCCCACCGGTCGGCCCGCCTGGTACTCGCCGGAGAAGTCGCGACCGGCGCCTTGTTCGCTGAGCCCCACGAGGCAGTAGGCGCAGCGAAGCTCGCAGCTCCGCGTGAGCATGAGCATCAGGCGGTCGGTGTGGCCGCCGGTCTGGGCGCTGTCGGCGGCGAGCACCTGGGCCAGCCGTCGCTCGGCCTGCGCGAGGGTGGGGAGCACTTTGGCCGCAATAACCGCCCGATGCGGTCGCCCTTGGCCATTTGACGGGCGGCGGGCCACCGAGCCTCGCGTCACCTTCCGCCCGCTCAACGGAGAGCTGATGTTGTTCCTTCTCGCCCTTGCCTGTGCCCCCACCACCCAGACCGACGAGATCCTCGCCCTCGACGGCGACAGCGAGGCCGGCGCCACCGCCTTCGCCGACAACTGCGCCGGCTGCCACGCGGAAGACGGCAGCGGCGGCAGCGGCCCCGCGCTCGTGGGCGAGGCCGACGAGGGCGAGGCCTTCGTGGACATCGTGCTCGAGGGCAAGGCAGACATGCCCTCGTTCGCCGACGTCCTGTCGAACCAGGACATCGCCGACGTGCTGGCCTTCGTTCAGTCGCTCTGAGCGCGCCGCGCCCGGTACCAGCGCACGAAGTCGGCCATCACCGCGCCCACCTTCAGGTTGTTCGCGGTGACCCCCGGCTCGTAGCTCCACTTCACCAGCTCCGAGTTGGGCGGGGCGTCCATCCAGTAGCGGTCGAAGTTGGCGCGCTCGTCGAGGTGACCGAGGCGGAACTTGGCCTTGTGCTCCGTCTCGTGGAGGAAGGCGTTGCCGCCGTAGATCGTGCCGTCCCAGTCCACGGTGATCTCCGCGTTGAGCCGCATCGACATCGGCGCGTTCTCGGCGTTGACGAAAACCACCCCCGGGCGGCGGTCGAGCTCGCCCGCCAGCCGGAACAGTTGATCGGCGAGGCCCTGGCGCTGCGCCACCGTCCACGGCTTGCCGAGGGCGAAGTTGATCTGCACGCGGCGAAAGCCGAGATCCACGATGTGCAGGTAGTTGTCGCAGAGGCGCTCGATCTGGGTGGGGTGGCACACCATGATCACGTCGTAGCTGAGCCCGCTCTCGACGATCTCGCGAGCCCGGGGGGCGATGCCCTGGGTGTAACTGTCGTCGCCCGCCTGCCGCGCGGGACGGAACCGTCGCTGGGTGTCGGGATCGCCGTCGAGGGAGAGTTCAAGCTTCACCGGGTATTGTTTCAGCCAGGCGAGCTTGTCGGCGTCGAGGGAGTAGCCATTGGAGGACAACACGAAGTCGATGGTCTTGCCGAGCGCCGCCGCGCGACGCGACGCGCTCTCGATGGCGTGGCGGACGGTGTCCCACTCGACCAGCGCCTCGCCGCCGAAGAACTGCAGGGTCAACGCGGGACGTTCACTCGACAGCAAGAGGCCGACGGCGCGGTCGATGGTGTCGCGACTCATCACGCGACCGTCTTGCTTGGGGATGTAGCAGTAGTTGCAGCGCAACTCGCACTGCCAGGTGGGGATCACCACCAGCCGGGTGACGCCCCCCTGGGCGTAGCGTTGGAACGCGTGGATCCACCGGTCCACGGGGCCGAGCAGGCCCTCCGCCACCCCGCGCATCCGGGCCTCCTCGCGCGGGTCGCCGCCCTGGGCGCCCTTGCGGGCCTGGTCGAGCAATTCGAAAACCCGGCGGCGTGCCCGATCGTCGAGCGCCCGGGCGAGGTCCTCGTCGTCTTGCCATAGCGCACGCATGCGGCGGAAACTCGCGGCGTAGTAGTCCTCGTCGGTGAAGAACCCCGCCTCGACCGCGGCCTCCACCCGCGCATCGGCGGGGATCTCGTGCTCCACCAGCGGGTAGTCGAGCTCGGGGGCGCCCGGCTCCGCGAGGCGGCCGCGTTGGCGAAGGTGGTCGAGCCGCCCCTGCTGGGCGTGGCGACGGTAGGCGGCGCTGGTGAAGTAGGCGACCAGCCTCGGGACCACGGGGAAACGCACGTGGAAATGCACGGGGTGCGCGAGCTTCAGCCGTACCACCTCGTCGAGCACCTCCAGCAGTTCCATCGCCGTGGTGTCGGCGTTGCAGAGGATGAAATAGGCGTCGTGATGGATGCCACGCTCGGCGAGCGCCGCCACGACGGCGCGGACGTGGGCGCGCTTGTAGCCCTTCCCCAGCCGCACCAGCTCGGTGTCGGAGAAGCTCTCCACCCCGAGCTGGAGGTAGCTCGACCAGGTGCGGGTGCGGTGGTCGGCCACGAAGTCGCGGGCCGGGAAGCTCCGGCCGTGGTCGTCGAAACACTCGGGACGGATCGCGTCGAGCAGCTCGGCGTCGGGCTCGGGCAAGAGCACGCCGTCGCGGCGCGGGCACAGGTCGGCCACCGACACCTGGCAGGAGGCCAGCCGGAAGGGCGTGGCGAGGATCGCGCGGAAGAAGTCGAGCGCGCGCTCGCGATCGCAGGCGAAGTCGTCGTCGCTGATGTGTACGCGGTAGGCGTTGGCGGGGGCGAGGGTGTTGCGCCCGCGGGCGTCGCGCGGCCCGTCGCCGAACATCTCGGTGTAGCGCTGGTCGTAGGCGTCGAGTAGCTCGATCACGCCGCCCGCCGAGCGCGCCTGGTACGACTCGCGGCCGATGATCGAGCAGAAGGTGCAACGGTGAACGCAGCCGCGCGAGGTGGCGATCTCCACGCCGGCTTCCAGGTGCTGCGGCGACAGTCGCGACAGGTCGAGGGCCACCCGGTCGAGGTCGGGGACGGTCACCACGGCCGCGCTGTTGGCCGACACCAGCACGCCGCCGGCGCGGTCGATGGCGATGAGTCCGTCGAGTCGCGACAGTGCCGCGACCTGCGCCTCGGTGAAGGGCGTGTCGACGTTGCTGTCGCCCACGATGGCGCAGAGGCGCGGGAGAAACACCTCGCCCGCGCCGCGGCAGACGAAGCTCGCATCGGGGAAGTGCGCCGCGACGTGCTCCGGTGCGAGCGTGGGCATCACGCCGCCCAGCGCCACGTGACCCCGGCAGCCGAGCGCGCGGAGCTCCCGCACCAGCGACACGACCCCCTCCCAGTAGCCCTCGAGCAGCGTGATCACCACGAGGTTGACGGGGCCGGCGGCGAGCGCCGCCTCCAGGGTGTCGAGCCCCGTCACCGGGCGCTCGTGGCCGGTGATCGCCATCTTCACGTTGGCGAGGCGGATGTCGGCACCGATTTCCCTCAGCGACGAGATCATGTGCAGCACGCCCTGCGAGATCTCGGCGTTGTTGTGGGGCATCTCGGCGTTCATCAACGACTCGAAGAACAAGACCCGGGCGGGGGCTCCCCGTGGGAGCTCGGCGCTCGCCGGGGCCGTGGGCTGCGCCGCCCGCGCGAGGCGCAGCATGTGGGCCACGCTCGATCCCGGGGCGCGCACCACGGCGTGCCCCTCCAGGCCATGGGGGCGGGCCTCGAGCGAGCCATCGTCGCGACGGGTGTAGTACCAGCCGCGGGCGGCGCTCAGGGCGTCTCCTCGACGCCCTCGGGGTCGGCGTGCACGATGACGTCGAGGTTGGGCAGGGCGCCGCGGAGGCGGGCCTCGACCGCGTCGGCGGCGGCGTGCGCCTCGGCGAAGGGGATGTCGGCCGGCAGCACCACGTGAACCTGCACGAAGCGGTGCGGCCCCGAGCGCCGGGTGCGCAGGTCGTGCCACGAGACGAGCGGCGCGCCCATCTCGCGGAGCGCCGACTCGATCTGGGCCGTCTCCTCGGGCGGCAGGGGACGGTCCATCAGCTCGTCGATGGCCTCGCGCCCCACCCCGTACACGTCCTTCACCATGATCGCGCTGACGAGCAAGCTCGCGCCGGCATCACCGACGGCGTTGCCGAGCACCTGGCTGGCGACGAGACCGAGCACCACGGCGGCGCCGCTCCACAGGTCCATGCGGTAGTGGACGGCGTCGGACTTGATGAGGAGCGAGCCGGTGCGCCTCGCCGCGCGGGACAGGTACGCGCTGATCGACAACGAGCCGAGCATGGAGACGGCCATGACGCCGAGCGTGGGGCCTGCCGCCGGCACCGTCCCGGCACCGCCGAGCAGCGTGCCCACCGCGTTGACGCCGATGGCGCCCACCACCACCGCCAGCACCGCGACCTGCGCGAGGGAGGCCAGCGCCTCGGCCTTGCCGTGCCCCCACGGGTGCCCCTCGTCGGGCGGCTCGGCCGCCTGGCGGACCATGATCAAGTTGACCCCGCTGACGATGGCGTCGCCCAGCGAGTCGGCGGCCGAGGCCATCACCGCCTGACTGCCGGTGAGGAGCGCCACCGCGAGCTTCGCCACCCCGAGCACCAGGGTGGCGGCAATGGCCACGGCGAGCGGGTGAAGCACCACGGGGAGGTCTTATCCCCGGGGGCGCCTCGACCGGCGCAACGCGACGCCCCCGTCGCCGGGGCCCGCCCTCGACGCGCCGCCAGCGCCTTCCAGAGGCGCCACCACCGACGAGCCCCACCACCCCCGCAGCCGGGGTGTGTCGAGCGGAGGGGGGAGAGCCCGCCGTTTGCCGTGCTACCAGCACGGCAAACGCCGCAGGGCGG
>VGRQ01000136.1 GCA_016875315.1 Deltaproteobacteria bacterium
CCTGGGGAGAGCCTCTCCCCCTCCCCCGCCCGCGGGGGAGGGGAGCCTGGGGAGAGCCTCTCACCCTCCCCCGCCCGCGGGGGAGGGGAGCCTGGGGAGAGTCTCTCACCCTCCCCCGCCCGCGGGGGAGGGGAGCCTGGGGAGAGCCTCTCCCCCTCCCCCGCCCGCGGGGGAGGGGAGCCTGGGGAGAGCCTCTCACCCTCCCCCGCCCGCGGGGGAGGGCCGGGGAGGGGGCTCCCCGTCGCCCGCCCCGGCGATCGACCTCGGCACCCTCATCGAGCGTCACGCCGTGTGGGCCTTCGCCGCCGTGGGTGGCCTGCTCCTGGTGATCGCCGCGATGTTCGGCCTGCGCGAGGCCATTCGCGCCGGCTGGTTCGGTCCCACCGCGCGCTTCGCGGCGGGCGTGCTCCTCGGTACCGGATCGTGGCTCGTCGCGGAACTACTCCGCTGGCGCAAGTACACCGTCCCCGGCGCGGCGCTCACCGGCGCGGGCACCGCGATCCTCTACGCCACGCTCTACTCGGGCCACGCCCGCTGGGGCCTGCTCTCGCAGCCGGTCACCTTCGTGGCGATGGTCGCGCTCACGGCGGTGGCGATGCTGGCCGCCTACCGTCGCGACAGTCGTTTCGTCGCCTACCTCGCGCTCGCGGGGGGGTTCTCCACCCCGATCCTCCTGTCTACCGGCGAGAACAAGGCGGTCGCCTTCTTCAGCTACCTGTTCCTGCTCGACGCGGGCTTGCTCTGGCTGGCGCGCCGTCGCCAGTGGCCCGAGCTCGTGGCGATCGCCGGCGTCGTCACCGGCGTGCTCTACCTCGGCTGGGCCGCGCAGTTCCGGGCGCCCGACCAGGTGGTCGTCGGCCTCGTCGCCGCTGCCGTGTTTGCCGGCGCGTGGCTGTCGCTGGTGCGAAGCTCGCCGCCGATCATCGCCGGCATCGGCGCGGCCGTGGGCGTGGGCCTGTACACGGCCGGGCTCCTCGCCATGGGCACCCCCACCGACATCCTCCGTGTCGACCCGGTGAGCGCGATGCCCCTGCCCTGGGACCTGGGGGCCACCGCCTGGTATGGTGCCGCCTACCTGATCCTCGGCGCCGGCGCCTTGCCCTTGCTCCTGCGCCGGTGGACGGCGGCGCAGGTGGGCGCCGGCCTCGCCCTCGGGGTCGGCGTCCTGGCGCACGCCCTCTCCTGGTCGCTCGCGGGCGAGGGACGCTGGGACGTGGTGAGCGTCGTCGTCCCCGTGGTGAGCCTCGTCGCGCTGCTCAGCGGCGGCCTCCTCGCCGGGCTGGCCCCGTTCGTCGCGGGCGCCGTCGCGCTGGTGCTCGCCAACGCCCTCCATCCCGTCCCCGCCGACTGGTTGCCGGTGGTCACCCTCGGCATGCTCGTGGGCGCCATGGTCGGTGGCTACGCCCGCGGCGCGCGACCGGTGTTGCCGGCCGCGACGGTGCTGCTCGCGGCGCTCTTGTACCCGTCGCTCCACGACCGCCTGCTCGCGGGCGAGTCGGCCGCCATCATCGGCGCGGCCCTGCCCGTGTACCTCGTGGCCGGCTTCGGGCCCCTGCTCCTGCCTCGCCGCGGCGACTTCTGGGGGGTGCTCGGCGTGGCGCTCGCGCCGGTGGTCTATTTCCTGCCGCTGATGGAAACCTGGGAGCAGGTGCTCGGTCCCGAGGCGCTGGGGCTCTTGCCGCTCTTGCTCGGATGTCACACGCTGGTGGGCGCGGTGGTGCTGGTGCGGCGCGCGAAAGCGGAGCTCCTGGACAAGGAGCTGGCGATGCTCGTGGCCATCACGCTCCTCTCGGTGGCTGTCGCCATCCCGGTCCAGCTCGACCGGCAGTGGATCACCGTGGGCTGGGCCATCGAGGTGGCGCTGCTCGGCTGGGTGAGTCGCCGGGTGAAACACCCGCTGTTCGTCGCCGCCGGGGCGGCGCTCGCCGCGGCGGTGGGCGTGCGCCTCTTGCTCAACCCCTTCGCGCTGGAGTACGGGCGAGGGGAGGGGCCGATCCTGCTCAACTGGACGCTCTACACCTGGGGCATTCCCACGGTGGCGCTCCTGGTGGCGGCCCGCTTCTACGAGAATCCCTGGATGTCGCGCGGCCTGCGTACTCTCGCGGTGCTCACCGGCTTCGCGCTCTTGAACCTCGAGATCGCCCACGCCTTCGCCCACGACAACCAGCTGAGCTTCCGCAGCGA
Source organism: Deltaproteobacteria bacterium (assembly GCA_016875315.1). Classification (GTDB taxonomy): domain Bacteria; phylum Myxococcota_A; class UBA796; order UBA796; family SXON01; genus SXON01. Next base: position 2,185 of record VGRQ01000136.1, read on the forward strand.
GCTGATCGGCGTGGAGATGACCCGCTCCATCGCCTGGGGTGGCTACGGCCTGTTGCTCATCGTCCTCGGCATCGGCAAGCAGTCGCGCGCCACGCGCCTCGCGGGCCTCGGCTTCGCGGTGCTCGGCGCCGCCAAGGTGTTCCTGTTCGACACGTGGAGCCTGAGCGGCTTCGCGCGGGTGGGGGCCTACGCCGGCATGGCGGTCACGCTCATCGCCGCCGCCGTGGCGTTCGCCTACCTCGCGCGCAACGAACCCAAGAAGACGGAGACCGAGTGATGCTGTTGCTGAGCCTCGCCCTCGCTGGCCCCCTCGACGCGCCCCAGGTGATGCCGCTGGAACTCGCCCCCTCGGGGGTGGTGCGCGTGGCCCTGCCACCGGACATGGTGGGCGCCGACCCTGCCCTGCTGGGACAGACGCTGCGCCTCGTCAACGCGGCCGGCGAGGAGTTGCCGTTCACCGTGGCGCTCACCGAGCCACTCTCCCGCGACGAGGAGCGCCTCGACGTCGTCCCCATCGGCTTCGGGAGCTGGCAGGTGGGCGCCAGCGAGCGTCTCGTCGAGGCCCTGCGCCTCTCGTTCTCCGGCGAGGGGCCCTACGAGGTGCACGTCGACGACGTGGGACCGAGCTGGGTGGTCCGGGGACTCGTCGGCGGCGAGCTGGTTGACCTCGACGAGGTGGACACCCTCCCCGGCCACGGCCCCTGGTTGGTGCGCGCCCGCAACAAGCAGGGGGACAACCTCCAGCTCTACAGCGCCCGGGGACAGTCCAAGCCCCCGGACTGGGTGCCGCCCCATTGCGTGGAGATCCCCGCGGGCAACCCCGCGCTGCGCGAGAACGGCGCGGCGCGCTACGCGCTCGACCTGGGCGGCCCCCGGCGGGTGATGTCCCTCGACGTGCATGCAGACGGCGACCTCTTCGAGCGATCGGTCACCATCGCCGTGCCGAGCGACAATGCCGACAACTATGGCCACGGCGCCACCATCCGGCGCGTCCAGATCGGCGGCGCGCGCATCGACCGGACGCTCATCGAGGGCATCGATCTCGGCGCCGACGCGCTGGTGGTCGACATCGCCACCGAAGACGGCCGCGTGCTCCCCGTCACGAGCTTCACCGCCTGTTCGATCGGCGCGCACCTGCTGGCCCGCGACGTGGGCGCGGGCCCCTTCCAGCTCTATGGGGGCGGCGAGCGCCACCCCGAGGCCGACGACCTCGCGCAGGCGAAGGTGGAGCTCATCCGCGAGGCGGGCGGCTGGACCGAGGCCACGTCCCCGGTGGTGCCCAACCCCGACTACCAGCAGAAGGCCGAACGCGAGGGCGTGGCCGAGGTGGCGGCGCCGCTGCCGCTGGTGAAATGGCACTGGGCTCGCCCGATCGAGGGCGAGGGCTGGGTGCGCATCCCGCTCGATCGCTCGGTGCTCGCCCACGCGCGCGACGACCTCGGCGACCTGCGGGTGGTCGACAGCGAGGGGCGGCAGGTGCCGTCGCTCTTACGCCGCACCGGGCGCGAGACGGCCTGGGACACGGCGCCCTTTGTTCGCGAGGAGAGCGGCCGGACCTCGCGCATCCGGGTGACCCTCGGGGCCGACCTGGCCCCGGTGGCCACCGTCCGGCTCGCCACCACCGGCGACACCTTCCGCCGGACGGTGCGCGTGCTGCGCGACCGGGGGACGATCACCGAGCCTGTCCGCTTCGTGGACTGGCAGGGCGATCGCCAGGGGGTCAACCTCGCCATCAGCATCGACGCGGTGCTCGGGCGCGAGCTGCTCATCGAGATCGACAACGGCGACAACCCGCCCCTGCCCGTCACCGAGGTGAGTGTCAGCTACCCCGAGTGGGAGCTCCGGGCTCGCGTGCCCAGAGGCTCGCGGCTGATCTACGGCGCGCCGAGCGTGTACCGGGCGGACTACGACCTCGCGCTGCTCTCCGGTGACGTGTTCCGGCAGCGGCTCGCCGTGGCGACGCTCGGCGAGGAAACCGAGGTGGGCGGCCCGCAGTTGAAGGGGATGCAGAAGGGGGTGATGCTCGGCGCGGTGGGGGTGCTGGCCCTGGCCCTGCTCGGGTTGACCGGGCGGGTCTTGCTCGGGGGCAAGGCCGAGGGGGATGGGGCGGGGTAGACTGCGGGCGTTGTTCGAACGGATCGCGTGGGGCAGCCCCGGCGGTTAGACCGCCCCTCCCCCGCGAGGCCCCCCGATGTCTGCCCTGGTCGACCGTGTTTCCGACGAGCTGAAGAAGGCGATGCTGGCCAAAGACGCCGGTCGCACCACGGCCCTGCGGATGATCCGCGCCGCGTTCATCGAGCTCGCCAAGGAGGGCAAGGGCGAGGTCACCGACGATCGCTGCCTCGACGCGCTGCGCCGCCTCAAGAAGCAGCGCGAGGAGAGCATCCAGAGCTACGAGCAGGCCGGTCGCGCCGAGCTCGCCGCCGCCGAGCGCGCCGAGCTGGCCGTGGTCGACGGCTTCCTGCCCCAGCTGGCCGACGAGGCCACCACGCTCGGCTGGGTGCGCGAGGCGATCGCCGCCAGCGGGGCCACCAACGCCCGGGAGTTCGGCAAGGTGATGGGGGTGTTGATGAAGACCCACAAGTCCGACATCGACGCCACGCTCGCGCGCACCCTGATCACGCGCGAACTCGGGGGCTAGCGGGTGTTTCGCCGAGTCTTCATCGCCAACCGCGGCGAGGTGGCGGTGCGCGCCGTGCGCACCTGCCTGCGCATGGGCATCACCCCGGTGGTGGCAGTGGCCGACCCCGACGCCAGCGCCCAGTGCTTGCTCACCCCAGGGGTCGAGGTGGCGCGCATCGGCGGCCCTCGTGCTTACCTCGACGCCACCGCGATCATCGACGCGGCGCGGGCGCATCGCTGCGCCGCCGTCTTCCCCGGCTGGGGCTTCCTGTCGGAGAACACCGAGTTCGCCACGCGCTGCGAGGCGGCGCGGCTGCGCTTCGTGGGCCCCTCGCCCGACAGCATCCGCCGCATGGGCGACAAGGCGGTGGCCAAGGCCACGATGAAGGCGCTGGGGTTGCCGTTGATCCCGGGCTCCGACGGGCCGGTCGACAGCGCCGAGGCAGCGTGCCGCCTCGCCGACCAGTTCGGCTACCCGGTGTTGCTGAAGGCACGATCCGGCGGCGGGGGGCGCGGCATGCGCCGCGTCGCGAGCGCGGGCGAGATGGCCGCGGCGTTCCAGGAAGCCACCGCCGAGGCCGCCAGCGCCTTCAACGACGGGGCGCTCTACCTCGAGAAGCTCATCGAGGGCGGGCGACACGTGGAGTTCCAGGTGCTCGGCGACCGTCACGGCCACGTGGTGCACCTCGGCGAGCGCGAGTGCTCGGTGCAACGCCGTCACCAGAAGCTCCTCGAGGAGAGCCCGTCGCCGGCGCTCTCGCCCGCCGATCGCGAGGCGATGGGCCAGATGGTCGCCGAGGCCTGTCGCAAGGCGGGGTACTTCGGCGCCGGCACCGTCGAGATGCTGCGCGACCGCTCCGGCGCGCTCTACTTCATGGAGATGAACACCCGCCTGCAGGTGGAGCACCCGGTCACCGAGATGGTCACCGGGCTCGACCTCGTGGAGCTGATGCTGCGCTCCGCCGCCAACGAGCCGCTGTCCATCTCGCCGCGCTTTGCCGGGCACGCCATCGAGTGTCGCATCAACGCGGAAGACGACCAGTTCCGGCCCGTCCCCGGGCTGGTGTCGCGACTGGTGTTGCCCGAGGGAGAGGGGATCCGGGTCGACACCTACCTCCACGAGGGCGACAAGATCCCGCCGCAGTACGACTCGATGGTGGCGAAGGTGATCGTCCACGCCCGCACGCGGGCCGAGGCGATCGCGCGCATGGAGGCGGCGCTGGCGCAGATGGTGGTGGAGGGGGTGCCCACGAGCATCGGCATCCACCAGAAGATCCTCGCCTCCGCGCGCTTCCGCTCCGGCGACTACGACACCACCTCGCTCCCCGAGATGCTGGCCGCGCCGTGAGCCCCCGCGTGCCGCTCCTGGTCACCTTCGTCGTCGCGATGGCGTGGCGCCTGTTCATCCTCTACCAGTGGCCCACCGCCTACTCCTTCGACGGCTACCAGCGCTGGGCCGGTCGCGAGCACATCCTCGTGCAAGACTGGCTGCCGGCCACTCAGGTCATCATCTGGGCGGTGGCGAAGCTCGGCGGCGGCATCCACGCGGGGCGCATCGTGATGTCGACGGTCGCGGCGCTGGCGGCGGTGATGGGCGGCGTCCTGGCGCAGCACTTCGCTCGACAGCGCTGGGGCGAGCACGGCGCGGCGGTGGCGGGGTGGGCGATGGTGGTGGCCGGCGTGTTCGGCCCCTGGGGCAGCTGGGGGACGGTCTTCTACCAGGAGTCTACCTTCCTCCTGGTGTTGTTCTCGGGACTGGCGCTGGCGCTCAAGGGCCACCTGCGCGCGGCCGACCTGGTGATGGGGTGCCTCGGCCTCGTGCGCTACGAGGGCTGGCCCTGCATCCTGCTCTACATCGCGTGGCGACGGCAGCTGGGCGCGGCGGTGGCGCTCTGGGGCGTGGGCACCTGGCTCGCCATCCGCGGCGCGGGGCTGGAGGGCTACCACGCGAGCCCGGTGAACTTTGCCGACTGGGAGGGCCTCGGCGAGCGCTTCGACTGGAAGGCCTACCGGCACGACCTCGGCAACCTGCTCTACCGGGTGGCGATGTCCGGTTCGTTGACCTGGACGCTCCTGGGTGGGCTTGGCCTGTGGGTGAGCCGCGGCCTGCGCGGGCCGGGCCTCCTCGCTCTGATCTACCTGTCGCAAGTCGCCGCCACGCTGGCGTGGCTGGCGGGGCTGGAGGTGAGCACCTCGCGGATGCTGGTCATCCCCACGGGCCTGGTGCTGGTGCTCGGCGCCACGGCGGTCGCCTATCTGGAAACGAAGGTTCCCCGGGCGCTGGTGCCGGTGGGCCTCGCGGTCACCCTGGCGGTACACGTGAGCGACGGCGGGCGCCGCGCCAAGGTGGAGAGCGGGCGGGTGATGAAGGAGCGGGGCGCCGTGGCGCTGATGGAAGACTGTCCCGGCTGCACCTGGTGGGTGCTGCCGCGCCGCAAGATGGGCACGCGGGAGCGCCACGACGGCTGCGAGGTGATCCAGGGCATCACCGACATGCGCCACGGCGACGAGTTCTACTGCGCGCCCTGGGTGGATCCCGAGGAGGCGATGCGCCTGTACTCGCATTGTTCCGGCACCATCCGGTGGGACGGCGGCAAGCGCGAGTACGTGATGGAGCGCCACCTGCCGGGGGGCGGTGCCGCGCCGCCCGAGATGCCGGCCGACGACCCGAGCACCGGCGGCGAAGGCGGGGAGGACTAGCGCGTGGTCGAGCGCCTCAAGTCCGTTCGTGCCGCGGTGCTCTACGCCCTGGTGCTCGCCTTCGCCTGGCGCGCCTTCCTCGTGTACGCCTACCCGGGCAACTACGCCTTCGACGGCCTGCAGCGCTGGGCCGGTCGCGAGCACGTGCTGGTGCAGAGCTGGTTGCCGGCCTTCCAGGCGGTGCTCTACGCCTGCGACCGGATCGGCCTGACGCTGGCGGAGTCGCGGACGGTGCTGGCCGGCGTGGGCGCGCTCGGCATCGCGCTGGCCACCGCCCTCGCGGGACGCCTGGGCGGCTGGAAGGCGGCCTGGGCCTTCGTGCCCTTCGCGCTCTACGGGCCGCACGTGTGCTGGACGATCGCCCCCTACCAGGAGGGCGTGTTCCTCGCCGTGGCCACCGGTGCCCTGCTGCTGGCCACCTACGAGCGCTGGTTCGTCGCCGACCTGCTGATGGGGCTCACCGGGCTCGTCCGCTACGAGGGCTGGCCTTTCGTGGCGGTGTGGATCCTGTGGCGGCGCGACCCGCGCGCGCTCTTGTCGCTCTGGGGCATCGCCGCGTGGCTGGGCGGCAAGTACGGACTGCACTGGGAGGGCTACAAGGCCTCGCCGGTCGACATTCGCGACTGGGAAGGCATGTTCACGCGCTTCTCGCCGGCGATCTTCCTGCGCGACACCGGCTACAACATCGAGCGCACCTGGGACAGCGGGGCCTTCTGGTGGATCGTGGGCACGGCGGTGGGCGCGCCGCTGGTGGCGGTGCGGTGGAAGCGCCTCTTGTGGGTGTGGCTCGGGGTGCAGGTGGCCATCACCTGCGCGTGGATGATCGCGCTCGAGCGGTCGATGTCGCGGATGATGGTGGTGCCGGTGATGTTGTTCGCGCCGGTCGGCGCGGTGGGCTTCGCCCGGCTGTGGGAGGTGGCGCGGTGCGAGGCCGAGCCGTCCGGTCGCATCGAGCGCCTCGCCGCCCGGGTGGGCGCCCGGGGCGTGGTGGCGGTCCTGCTCCTGCTCGTGGGCATGATGGTGTTCGACGGGTGGTGGCGGGTGCAGCGCGAGATCGCCGGCAACCACTGGGAACGCGCCGCGCTGCGGCTCATGCAGCGTTGCCCGGAGTGCACCTGGTGGGTGGAGCCGCGGGCGAACTTCGGGCCGCGGAAGCGGCACGACGGCTGCGAGGTGATCCAGGGGGTGAGCGACCTGCGCCACGGCATCCACTTCTGGTGCGCCCCGTGGGTTGATCCGGCCGAGGCCAGCGCGATCGCCGCCCGGACCAGGAGCCGCGTGCAGTGGCAGGAGGACAAGCTCTCCTACATGGTGTGGCGCACCTGGACCGGGCAGGACGCCGGCGGCGACGCCGCGGTACCGGACGCGAGCGACGAGGGGGGAGGAGACGGGGGGTAGGAGCGTCCCGCCTACAGCCCCACCACCCCGACCACCGCCCGGTTCCCGGCCCGCGCTGCCACCACCACCTTCATCGAGGGCGTGAGGTAGAGGTCGACGTCGTCGACGGCGGCGAGATCGGTGTCGAGCTGGATCTCGTTCATCGCGCCGGGCGTGCCCCACGCCAGCCAGGGCTCGCCGCTGCCGTCGGTGTACACCACGTAGGCGGAGCCGGTGGCGCCCACGGTGATGTCGACCTCGGTGGCGCCACCGCCCGACAGGCGCTGGGCGGTGCCGTCTACCTGCGCGAGCACGCCGCTGCTCCCCTCGGCCACGGCGAGGGCGCTCTGGCCGACGCTCGCCTCGGTCTCGATGTCGTAGGCGGTCCAGCCCGGGTCGGCCCCGTCGTAAACCAGGCCCGCCTCGTCGAAGTACTTGTACACCAGCGTCCGGTTGTTGCCCGGCTGCCCGGCGAGGATCTCCTCGCTGGCGAGGTCGAGCACGCAGGCGGTGCTGTCGGCGCCGGTGGCGTCGTCGCCCGACACGTCGGTGTTGCCGAGGAATCCGGTGGGGGTGGCGTGCATCCAGGTGAGGAAGCCGAGTTGTTCGTCGCAGCCCACCACGTGCAGCGACCCGTCGCCGCCGGCGGTGAGCTCCACGTCGGCGAAGGGCTTGCTCGTGGGGTAACTCCAGCCGGTGCCCCGGAAGAAGCCGGTGGAGGCCTGGTAAACGTCGACCAGCAGGTAGCGGGTGCTGCCGTACTGGATGCCGTACGCCCAGGCCTGGTAGTCGTCGTCGGCCCAGAAGTCCATGCCGCCCTGGATCTCGTAGTCGCTGCCCCAGTAGTAGGTGGACAGGCCCACCGACCCGGCGGAGGGCTCGTCGGCGGAGAGGTAGTGGGCGAGTCCTGCCGAGGCGTAGATCGTCCCGGACTCCTCGTAACTGTCCGCCATGAAGGCGATCATCACGTAGGCCGAGTCGGCGGCGATCCGAGGCCCCTGCAAGCCCGAGGCGCTCGACATGTCGAGCAGCGAGAAGCGGAAGGCGTCCGGGTCGCCGTTGCAGTCGCCGTCGATCCCGTCGTCGAGCGTTTCCTCGGCGAGGCTCGAGACGGTGGGGTCCTCGTCGTCACAGTCGTCGCCGAGTCCGCTGGGCACCGGGTCGCCATCGCCGTCCTGGTCGAAGTCGTCGTCGCCCGCGCAGTCGCCGTCTACCCCGTCGTACCAGGCCTCCGGGGCCCCGGGGTACACGTCGGCGCGCGTGTCGTCGCAGTCGTCACCGCCGATCTCCGCCGCGAGGAAACCGTCGTGGTCCTGGTCGTAGTCGCTGTCGCCGAGGCAGTCCTGGTCGACGCCGTCGTACCACACCTCGGCGGCGCCGGGGTACACGGTCGCGTCGTCGGGGACGCAGTCCTCCTCGTCGGGCCAGCCGTCGCCGTCGCTGTCGAGCGGCGGGGGCTCGCCGGTGTCGACGGTGTCGTCCGGGGGGTCGCTGTCGCCGGCC
>VGRQ01000137.1 GCA_016875315.1 Deltaproteobacteria bacterium
GGGTCGCGAGACAACCACGCGCCCAGCCCCGCCAGCACCAGCGCCTCGACCCCGCCGAGCACCGGCGCCGAGGCCTCGCCATCCGCGAGCAGGCCCACGTTCGCCAGCAAGAGCACCAGCAGCGCGCCGCGCAAGACCGGTCGCGACAGGGCCGCGGTGGCCTCGATCCGTCCGAGGAACACCGCGCCGATGCCGATCGCCAGCGACGCCAGGCCGATGAAGGTGGCCGCGTCTTGTCCCCGGAAAAACTCGTCCATCGCCACCGCCAGGCAGAGCAGCGCCACCACCGTGAGCCAGGTCCGCGCGAAGCCCTCGCGGTAGGCAAAGACCAGGACCGTCGCGATGCTCGCCACCAGCCCCGCCGCCAGGCGCTCGCTGTCGACGAGGTCCTCGATCCCCACCGAGACGCCCACAAGCCCCGTGGACAAGAGCACGAGCCCCACCTGCTCCGCCAGCACCCCGTCGCGACCGCGTCGCAACGCGACGGCGAGCACCAGGCAGGCCGCGCCGAAGAGGATGAGCACCGCCCACTCCCGTAGCGTGAAGAACTCCAGGAGCGCGATCGCCGCGCCGAGGAAGAAACAGCCCGCGATCCAGGCGCCAATCCCCGCCATCAGCCGCGACAGCAAGGGCGGCGGCGCGGGATCGACCTCGGCGATCGCCTCCCGGAGCGCCTCGCCCCCGAGCAGTTCACGCCAGGTCACGCACCCTCCGGGCGCCCCAGCGGATGGCGAGGCTCAGGACGAGGATCTCCAGCACCAGCACCAGCCCGATCCCGCCGAGCCTCGCCGCGCCCTCCAGCGGCTCCAGGGGCCGCTCGCCGGCGATGCCGTGCTTGCCGAGGAACGAGGCCGTCTGCACCAGCACGGAGGTGCCGCCCAGCGCCCAGATCGCCGGGTCGCGGACGCCGCCGGCGAGGCAGGCCAGCACCACCAGCGCCCACAGCGCCAGTCCCGTGCCCTCGGGCCCGTGGCCCCAGGTGGCCGATCCCCCCGCCCAGGTGGCAAACACCAGCGCCGCCAGCACCAGCGCCCGGGGCAACCATCGGCCGGGGAGCCAGCGCGCCGTCGCTTCCGACGCGCCCCACGCGAGCAGGTCGAGCACCGCGAGGGCGTAGCCGGCTTCCAGGCCGCCGAGCCGATCCGCCTGCGCCCACCAGAGCCCGAGGCCCACGTTGAGCACCACCACCTCGCCCGCCCACAGGGCCGGCATCCGCGCCACCAGCGCCCAGGGCAGGGCCAGCGCCGCCCAGGTGGCGAAGAGCTGCCAGGGGTCCACGCCCGTCTGGTAGGTCTGTCCAAACAGCGCGAGGAGCGCGCCGGTGACCAGGAAGGCGCCGAGCAACGAGGCCTTGGCGCCCACCGACGGCCACCGCCACGCCGCCACCCCCGTGGCCAGCGCGAGCGCCGCCGCCACCACGCCGAAGTGCGCCATCTTCCCGAGGTCGTCCCAGTTGAAGGCTACCGCGTAGATCACCGCCGAGGCGAGGAAGCCCACGCCGCCGAGCCCGAGCGCCACGTCGGCGAGGCGAAACCACACTGCCGCCGCCGGTCCCCGCTCGAGTCGCGACACCATCTCATCGGCGTCGACGAGCCCGCGCCCCGCGAGCGCGAAGATCCCCTCGGGCGTGGCGTCGCGATCGAGGGGGTCGGACATCGGTGGGCATCGTACAACACCTGTCGCCCTGGTGGTCGAGCTGGAAGACCGCCTCGACCGGCCCTTCGACTTCGAGGCCTTCGCCGGCATCCAGCGCGTGATGGCGCAGCTGCGCCCCCACCTCTCGGAAGACGCCTACGTGGCGCAGGTACACCACCAGGAGCGGCACGACCACTACCACGTGGTGTCGCTCTACGAGGCTGGCGAGGTGCGCGCCGTGGGCGGCTTCCGCGTGGCCACCTGCCTCGCGATGGGGCACCACCTCTATGTCGACGACCTCGTCACCGACAGCGAGGCTCGCTCCCACGGGCACGGCAAGGCGCTGCTCGACTGGATGGAGGCGCGCGGCAAGGCGCTCGGCTGCCGGCAGATCGTGCTCGACTCCGGCGTGCAGCGGCACTCGGCGCATCGTTTCTACCTGCGGGAGCGGATGGACATCATCTGCTACAACTTCCGCAAGGTCATCGCCTGAGCCAAACGCGCCGTCCCACGGCTCTGTTCTTGGAGCACCTCCGGCTCGGCGCCGACATGGAGGCCTACCAGTGGGCGGGGGTGGCCATGCCCTGGCGCTACGCCCGGCCGCTGGCCGAGGAGCACGCCGCCGTGCGGCATCGCTGCGGCATCGTCGACGCCTCGCAGCTCAGGGTGCTGGAGGTGGTGGGACCGGGCAGCGGCGCCGTCCTCGACACCACGCTCTCGCGGCGAGTGTCCGGCCTGCGCCCGGGGACGAGCCGCCACGCGCTGGTGCACAATCGCCGGGGGCGCGTGGCCGACGAGCTGATCGCGCTGCGGCTCGACGCCGATCGCTACTGGCTCAGCACCGGCGCGGGGTGTACGCGTGTACGACTCGCCGAGTTGGGCGTGGTGGCCGTCGAGCGCGACGACCTGCACGTGATCGCGGTCCAGGGGCCCGGGAGCGCCGCCGTGCTCGGGCGCCTCGTCGATGCCAGCGGGCTCGGGCCGGGTGAACACCGCCCGGTCGGAGGCGTCCGGGTGGCCCGCGCCGGTTTCACCGGGGAACTCGGCTTCGAGCTGTACCTCGACGGGGCCGATGCCGTGGAAACGTGGCGGGCGCTGCTCGCGGCCGGCGCCGAGGCCTACGGCTACGCCTGCGTGGATCTGCTCCGCATCGAGGCGGGTTTCTTGCTCTACCCCAACGACCTGTCGCCGGTGGGCGCGCCCCCGGGCGCCCGCGTGGGCGGCCTCCTCGCGCCGGGCCCGGAGAGCGTGCCCCGGGGGACGGTGGTGCACCTCGGCGGCGCGCCCGTGGGGCTCGTCACCTCCAGCGCCTACGGCCCCGTCCAGGACGCGGTCCTCTGCCTCGCGCTGCTCGCCCCGCCGGCGCTGGATCGTCACGACACGGTGGGCCTCGGAGAGGGGCGGGAGGGGCGGCTGGTGGGGCTGCCGTTCGTCGAGCGGCGCGACCGCTAGTCGCGGGGGTCGCCGTCGGGCAGCGGAGCCATCGATCTCACCGGAGCTCCGGACAGCGCGGATCGCGTCCTCGCCTCGTGACAGGGAGACGCATGGAGGGGAGTCGAGGTCGAAACACCGGGACGAATGCCCGCGGTCCACATCGCGCCAGGCGTCGCAGACGGGCGTGCCATCCGCGGCTAGCCACGCCGTCACCGGATCAGCGTCGAGCATGCCGACGGCGCCTGTGGGCAGCGCGCAGGGAACGCCGGCGAGCCAGGATCCAACTGGAAGACGAGCAAAAACACAGGCAGGTGCTTCGCTCTGGGGGAGGTCCTGCGGGGTGGCGCCTGGCAAGTGCCACCCGGACGATGGAAGGAGCTCGAGGAACCCGTGCTCTCGCATTGCCGGGAGCGGCCTGCGACGCGTGGTAGCAGGAGGGCGGCGCCAGCAGCTCTCGATCGTCGCGCAGGGAGTCGCCATGTCGATCCCCGAGCCGAGCCCGGAGCGACCTGTGCGTGCGGGCCCCGCGGCCTCACAAAGGGACGAAGTACACGATCTCGAAGTACGTCTTGATCAGCGCGGCGTCGACACCCTCGAGGTGCTCGGGCCGGCCCTTGGCAGAGAGCAGCGGGTTGTAGAGCCAGAACTTCCCGTTGGCCGCACCGTCGAGCGCGTAGGCATGGTTCTCGCGCACCGGACCGGAATCGAGCTCGCGGCGCGACGCCAGCTCGACCGGGATCTTCGCTGCGAACGCCTCCTCGAGCTGCCGCCCCAGCTCCTCGACCGTCACGTCGTCGGTGAGCACCTTGGTGTGCTTCCGCTGCAGCAGCGTTTCGATGAAGCCCTCGTCCATGTCCCTACCCGAGATGTCGTCGTAGCCTCCGTGCAGCTTGGCCCACGCCGCCTCGATCACCATCACCCAGAGCTCGTCGTTGCGGGCCCCGGTCGTCCGCATGTCGCCGTACTTCGCGTAGGCGGGCATGCCGTGGCCGTTGACCCAGAACACGTCGTCCACCTCGACCTGCTCCGGTTCGCCGTCGGGGTACAGCGTCACCGTGAACGACCCATCACCGTTCGCGCGGACCATCTGCGCGATTCGCTCGGGATGCGCGCGCGCCACTGCCGCGAGCATCGCCAGCAGGTAGCAGTCGCCCACGTCGCCCTGTTGGATATCGGCGGGCTCGATCGCTCGCTCGTCCCCCTCCCCGGTGACGAACAGCTCTCCGGCAAGGTCGTCCTCGTGGATGTTCCTGGAGTGATCGGCCTTGTCGAGGCCAGAGCCCGGCATGCCCGCGCGCTGCTCGCCCCGGAGGCGCTCCTGCAGGAAGGCGTTACCGTAGCGTGCATCCCGTCCGCCTCGCGAAGCGGGCGAGCTGGTGGCGGACCCCGTGTCGCCCCGCGCCTCGCCACCGCGACTGGGGCTGTGAGAGGAGAGGGACTTCACGAGCGTTTCATAGCAGGCCGGTGGCCAAGCAGTCAAGGGGGACGCGCCATGTTGCAGCCCGGACCCTGCCGGTCCACTTCCGCCCCGCCCGCGTGGCCCACAACGACGTTGATGTCCCCATGGTCCACCCGCTCCAGGAGGGCCTCGTCGCGGCGCGCGCGAACCGGCCGCTGGCACGTGCCGCCCCCCGCGAGCACCGTGCCTGGAGCGACCGTGGAAGGCGCGCGCAGTCACACCATCAGAAGAGATCCGGTCCGACGTCCCACTCGTAGGCGTGGTCCATCTCCAGCGGGTAGACGAAGCCCGAGGGGCGGCTCCGCTGCCACTCGGCCTCGGCGTCGTCCACGTCGAGGTCCGGGCCGTACTCCGCCCACCAGTCCCAGCGGAGCTGGTTCTCCCCGGCGGCGTCGCGCAGCACCTCGAGGTTCTGCCGGGGGTCGTCGGTCAGCTCGCCCTCCCAGTCGGGGCCGACGAGGTTGGCGAAGATGTCCCGGCGGGCCGCGGTGACGACGTCGCGGTCGTAGACCACCACGTCCATCTCCCCCTCGTAAAGGTAGCCGCGGTTGTTGAAGTTGCAGGAGCCGACCGAGAGCCAGCGGTCGTCGACGATGCGGATCTTGCTGTGCACGTCCATGTCCTGCGACTCGAACACCACCTCGTCCCACCAGTCGGTGTCGATGACCATCTCGGTGGAGCGGAGCTGGAGGAGCAGGTAGCGGTCGGGGAACAGCTCGCGGAAGGTGGCGTCGGAGAGCCAGGTGTACTGGGCGCCCGGGTCCCAGTCCGAGATCGGCTTGGTGACCACCACCAGCACCAGCTCCGGCACCTCGGTCATGCGGGCGACGATGGCGTCGTTGAGCAGCGTCGACCGGAAGTACTGGTCCTCGACGTAGATGTAGGACTCGGCCTGGGCGATGGCCCGCAGGTGCGCGTCGAGGATCGACATCTCGGCCCAGGGCTCGGGCAGGGTCGCCACCACCTGCACCGGCACGCCGCCCGCGGGCTCCTCGGGGGCCTCGTCCAGCGAGAAGCGGGTCGCGACGTCAGCGTAGAGCGCGTCCCCGTCGATCGCCGCCTCCCAGCGCTCGTGGAAGACGTCCTCCACGTCGCGCGCGGCGGGGCCCTCCACGCGGGCGCCGTAGTCCTTGCGCGGCCCGTAGTCCGGGAAGGCCAGCTCGTCCTCGACGTCCTCGCGGTCGGAGGTCGTGGCGTCGATGGTCATCCGCCGGGGATCGAAGACCGCGTGGTCGTGGCTGTCCCAGTCGGCGCCCTTGGTGTTCATCCCCGAGACGAAGGCCACCTCGCCGTCGAGCACCACGAACTTCTGGTGCCAGGACGCGGCCTCGACGGCGAGGTCCTGGGAGATCGCCTCGCGCGCTCGCTCGACCGCGCGGTCGGCGTAGCGGGGATTCTGGAGCACCCGGGCCGCGAAGTCGTAGTCCGCGGCCTCGCCCTCGTAGCGCCCGGTGAGCGGTACCTCGGTGTCGTTGCCCTGGAGCACCACCTCGAAGTCGTCGCCGGCCGACTCCGCAGCGTCGCGCAGCTCGGCGTCGGTGTTGAGGTACTCGGCGTAGTCGCTGTTCTCGTCCCAGAAACGGTTGACGAGAAGCCGCCTCTCCACCCCCTGGAGCCCCTGGAGGCGGGCCATCGAGGTGGTGGCGTCGCGCTCGGAGCGCGAGGAGGAGACGTGGTCGCCGTCGCGCTCGAGCTCGAAATCCGACTCCCACCACCAGGTCGCCCAGGCCACCCGGCGCTCCACGTCGCCGAGGCCGGCGGCGACCGCGGCCCAGAAGTCCTCACCGTCGCGGAGCAGCTCGAAGCGGTTCATCGTCGGGGCGCGGCCGGAGGCGGCGAACCAACGGTGGTCGAGGCCGAGGTAGACGGTGTGGACGAGGCAGTCCTCGCCGTCGACGCGGCGGGTGCCGGTGGAGGCGGCGACCCGGCCGACCGCCGGGCCGTCCACCGCCAGGATCTCGCCGTCCCAGTCCACGCGCACCCCGTGGTCGTGGTGCTCCTCGGCGGAGGCGATGACCTGCAGGGACGCATCGGCGGTGCCGAGGCGGATGAGCATCACCCCCGGGCCGGCGTCGGGGTCGAGCACCACCGAGGGGGCGTGGTCCAGGGCCAGCGCGGCGTCGGTGAGGTCGCGGCCCCAGATGTCGAGCGGCACCAGCTCGAGGTTGGCGACCGCCGAGCAGCCCTGGGTGGCAACGGGGGTGCCGTCCTCGGTGACGGTGGCGCCCTCGGGGGTGCCCGCGTCGCGGGTGCAGGCGAGCAGCAGGAGCGGCAGCATCACCAGCCCCCGGTGAGAATCTGGAGGGTGTAGGGGGCGTCGCAGCGGGCGCCGCCGTTGGAACGCACCACCACCTCGTAGGTGCCGGAGTCGTCCTGGCCGGTCACCCCGCCCCAGTCGAGGTCCTCGAAGCCGCCGTCGCCGTAGCGGTCGGACTCGGCCACGAGTCCCTGGTCGCGGCCGTCGGCGTCCTCCACCCACCACAGCTCGATCGAGTAGTCGGCGTCCTCGGGCACGTCGTAGAGCCACACCTCGATGGAGAACCAGGTGGTGACCCCGTCCTCGACCTCGAAGGTGTAGCGGTCCACGTCGGACTCGGGGAAGAGCTGCGGCCAGAGCAGGGCCTCGTCGGGGTCGCCCATGCGGCCGAGGTGGTAGGGGTTCTCGTCGTTGGGCTCGTGGTCGCCGAGGTCGGCGTCCTCGTCCACGTCGCCGTCGCAGTCCTCGTCGCCGCCGCCGCAGCGGTCGCCGTCCACCCCCGGGTTCGCCGCCGGGTCGCCGTCGTCGCAGTCGCCATCGGCAGCGGTCCACCCGTCCTGGTCGGCGTCGCCGGCGGGCTCCTCCCACCAGGGGGTGCCGGTGTCCACCGGGTTGCGGGCGTCGAGCGACGCGCCGCCGCCCGCCTCCGAGGCGTCGTCGGCGCAGGCGAGGAGGAACCCGAGAACCATGGAGGACTCCGCGTGGGGGCGCCTCTGCCACGGATTCCCGCGTTCGTCAAGTCCGCGAGCCCAGGACCTATCCCAAGGTCCAGGGCGCCGATGCCGGGCGCCGCTCGACTGCCCACTGCGGCTGGCACCGCGACCGCCCCCCTACGTGAAGATGATCTGCGCCCCCTCGGTCAGCTCGTAGAAGTCGCTCACCGTGATCACGTCGCGCACCTGCGGCACGAGGTCGCCCTTCTCGAGGCCGAACATCTTCATCGCCAGCTCGCACGCGTACAGCTCGCAGCCGGACTCGTCGAGCATGGCGACCATCTCGCGGGCACCGGGGAGGTCGAGCTCCACCATCCTCTTCTTCATCATCGTGGCGGCGAAGTTCCCCATCCCGGGGAGCCCCGCGAGCATCGTCGGCACCGGGCTGCTCGGGTTGCCCACCATGTTCACGTGCAGGTGGTCGATCTTCGCCTCGGTGATGGCGTCGAGCCCGTAGAAGGTGAAGAAGATGAAGCAGTCGAGCCCGCCCTGCCGCGCGCCGCTGGCGAGGATGAGGGCGGGGTACACCTCGTCGAGGCCGCCCTTGCTGCAGATGATGGCGATGGTGCGGTTGTTGTCCATGATGGTCTCCTAGAGGCAGCCGACTGGCCTGGGGATGCCCGCGAGCTGGGCCACGGTCCTGGCCGGGGCGCGGGGGAACAGGTCGTACAGCTCGCGGGTGCTGACCCGGGCCACCACGGTGAGGCGGCGGATGTTGGGCGACACGCCCCGCGACTGGAACTCGGCGCGCGCCGCGTCGATCACCCTCTGCTGGGCGGGGGACAGCTCCGCGGCGGGCTCCGGGGCGGCCCCAGCCACTTTCCCAGCCCTGGCCGCCCTGATGCGCTCGAGGCGAGACGGTCCCCGGTGGGCCGGCACCGCGGCGCGCGGCGGTGCCGGGGGCGGCGCGCTCTCCTTCCCGGCCATCGACATCCGGTGGGGCAGCGGGATGTCCGTGCCCCTGAGCAGCACGTTCCAGTAGAGCCACTCGAAGGCGACCTTGCCCCAGTGGTTGGTGCTGCTCTCGCCGAGGAGCGTGAACGGGCCCACGCCCGCGTAGGGAAACACCCCCGGGAGCGGCTCGGTGTCGTAGTTGAAGTCGATCAGCATCGCCTTGCCGTGACCCGTCTCCACGAAGCAGGTGGCATGGCCGTCGGAGGCCTCCACCGGGGGCCGGTCCGCGATGAACGCGAGCACGTTGGCCACGAGCACCTCGGACTGGTAGTGGGCCACCGCGCCGGCCTTGGAGGTGGGCACGTCGGTGCAGTCGCCGAGGGCGAAGACGCTGGGCCAGTCGCGCGACCGGAGCGTGTGCCTGTCGGTGGGCAACCAGCCGGACTCGTCGCCCATCTCCGAGGCCGTCACCAGCTCGGCCCCGCCGTGGGGCGGGACGGTCACCAGCACGTCGTAGTCGAGCTCGCGGCCGTCGAAGCTGCGCATCGCGCGGCGCCCGCCGTCCACCGACTCCACGACGAAGTCGGTCTCCACCTTGATGCGGCGGGCGTCCATCATCCCGCCCAGCACCGCCGAGGCGCGGGGCTTCGTGAAGGCCCCGTCGAGCGGCGTGGCGTACACGATGTCGACCGCCTCGCGACGGCCCCGTTCCTGGAGGAAGGCATCGGCGAGGAAGGCGAACTCGAGGGGCGCGACCGGGCACTTGATGGGCAGCTCGGCCACGTGTACCACGAGGCGACCGGACTCCAGCCGGTCGAGCTTCTGGGCGAGCGCGGTGGCGCCCTCCAGGGTGTAAAAGTCGAAGGCGGTGTCGTGCCACCCCTCCCCGGCGAGCCCCTCCACGCGCCCCGGCAGGATGCGCGAGCCGGTGGCGACGACCAGCACGTCGTAGCCGAGCACCTCGCCGTCGCCGAAGATGATCCGGTGGTGCACGGGCTCCACCCGCTCGACCGGCTCGATGCGCAGGGTGACGCCCGGGGGCGCCAGTGGCCGGCGCGGGCGCACGAGGCTGGCGGGATCGGTCTTGCCGAAGGGGAGGAAGAGGAGCCCGGGCTGGTACACGTGGGCGTCGTCGCGGTCGACGAGGGTGACGTGCCAGCCCTGGGGTAGCCGCCTCGCCAGCCTGGCCGCCACGATGCTGCCGCCGGTGCCGGCACCGAGGATCACGACATTCTTCACGGCGACTCCTGAGGCGCGACACGAGGGCAAGCACCGTGCCACCGCGTTCCCGGGCGTTCCACCGAGGCGGCGACCCCGCCACCGGGCGCGGCCGCCCAGCGGGCCCTGGGCACAAACGCACATCGCGACACGGCACGCGCCTTGCTGCTACCGTGGGGCCACTCTCAAGGAGCACCCATGTGGATCTACCTGCTGTCCTTCGCCGCCGCGATCGGCGGCCTCGGCGTTTACTCTGCCCTTTCTGGCTCGGCTTTCGGTCCCGAGAGCCACGAGGACTCGGGCGACAGCGGCTGGGGCGGCTGGGATGACTCCGCCACCTGGGGCGACGACTCCGGCGTGGTGGTCGTGGTCGACGACACCGCCGACGCCGACACCGATACCGACACCGATACCGACGCTGACGGGGACACTGACACCGACACCGACACCGATACCGACTCGGATGCCGACAGCGACAGCGACAGCGACAGCGACGTCGATACCGGCGATGGCGATGCCGACACCGACACGGATTCCGACACCGACACGGATTCCGACACCGACACCGACACCGACACCGACGCCGACAGCGACGCCGACAGCGACGCCGACGGCGACGCCGACGGTGACGACACCGAGGACCCCGACAAGGAAGACACCAGCGACAGCCGCGGCCTCTGCGGCGCGCCCGCCGAGGAAGGGGCCGCCGCGCTGGGCGTGCTGGGGGCGGCCGCGGCGCTG
>VGRQ01000138.1 GCA_016875315.1 Deltaproteobacteria bacterium
GCCGGGCGGGAGCGTGGCCACCGCCGCCGCCATCGCGGGCGGCGGCGACGCCGAGAAGCTGCGCGGCGGCCAGGCGGGCGTGTAGGGCCAGTTGAGCTGGTCGATCAGGCACACCGCCATCAGCGCCTGCGCGAGCCGTGGCCCGCGCGCGCCCAGCCGGGGCCAGCACCACGCGAGGAAGACGGCGGCGCCCACCGCCGCGGCGAGCGAGCCGAACACCATGAAGCGCGACCAGCTGCGGATGTGCTGCAAGGGGGGGAAGAGCCGCGTGAGCGCGAGCGGCGGCATGGTGAGGCCGTCGAAGTCGTTGGTGATCGCGCCGAGGTAGAGCGTGGCGCCAGAGCCCATCAGGAAGGTGAGCAACACCAGCACCAGCCAGGGCAGCGCCCGCCGCGGGCGCACCCATGCCGCGGCCGCTGCGAGGAGGAAGGCGACGGTGCCGACGTAGGGCACGTAGTCGAGGTCGCTGCGCAGGCGGGGCGGCGCGAGGCGGAGCGCAGTGAACAGCGCGGTGCCCCACTGCACCTCGCTGTCGTCGAACTCCCACATCCCCCCCGCGAGGACCGTCCGCTTGGCCGCGGGCCAGGCCTCGAACAGCGCCCATCCGGCAGGCAGCACCGGGAGCACCGCCAGGACCGCCACGGCGGCGAGCCGCCAGCTCGCCTCGCGCCAGCCCAGCCCCCGGCTCCACGCCACGCCGAGCACCGCGTTGGCGAGCAGGCAGAACACCGAGAGGTAGGTGCCGCCGAGCGCAACGGCGGAGAGGCTCAGCGCGGCAGCCACGCCCACCCACGCCGGCGGGCGGGCGGCGAGCCCCGCGACGTCGATCCCCGGCGGGCGCCGCATCCAGCGGTGGAAGTAGGCAAGGTGCAGGGGGTACAGCAGCGCCGGCAGGTACTCGGTGCGGCCCATCCGGTGGTAGAGGAGGAAGAAGGGAGACGCGAGGTAGATCGCGGCGGCGAGCCCGGCGGCCCACGCGAGGCTGGGGGAGGGGCCGAGAACTCGCTTCAGCAGGGCCCAGAGGCCGATCGCGCCCACCAGCGGGGCCACCGCGTGAAGCGTGTTCCACGCGAGCGCGGCCCCGGTGGGCCCCCCTCCGGCGAGCCAGTACACCGGCGCGAAGACGAGGAGGTTGACCGGGTCCATGAGGTGGAGCCGGAAGCCGTCGGGGTAGTTGATCGCCGCCTCGCGGATGAGCGGCCCGTTCGTGAACAGGTCGCGCGTCGCGTTCCACAGCGCCCACAGGTGGGCGGGCGCCTCGGTGAGGTCCGAGCCTGCGACCAGCAGCGCGGGCGCGTGCAAGACCCCGGCGACCTGGAACAGGGCGCAGGCGGTCGCCACGAGGGCGAGCGGGAGCCAGGGAAGACGTTGGAGCATCTACTTGCGGCGGTTGCGCCTTACTCGGCGAGGTCGGCGAAGCCACCGAGCACGAGGTCGCCGAAACTCTGCGAGCAGGAGTTCGTCTCCTCGTAGTGGTCGCCGTCGTCAGTCAGTACGGAAACGTAGGTGGAGAAGTCGGGCGTGGGCACGATGTAGCCGCAGTAGGCGTTGGTGATGCCGAGTGGCGCCTTGTAGGTGCCGGGGAGCATCTCCGCGATGGTGCGGGGGTGCTCGTCGCTGGCCCGGTAGGGCTCGGCGTGGTGGTTCAAGCAGTCGCACTTGCCGTCGCAACCGGAGTCGGTGCAGCCGTTGCCATCCACCTCGTCGGTGTCGACACACTCGGAGCCCCAGTCGATGCCGGCGCAGTCCGGGTCGCCCTGTACCCAGCGCTTGTCGCCCTGCCGCAGCGTGCTGTCGGCCATGGCAGGCTCGTCGGGCACCCCGTAGAACAGCTCGGGGAAGAGCTCGCCGGGCACCGCGCCGAAGGTGACCGGCCCCAGGCGGAGCACCGACGAGGCCCCGGGGACGCAGCCGAAGTTGTCGGGGTTGGTCCCGTAGCCAGGGCAGTCGGAACTCTGGTCGACGTACTCGTCGGGCGTGTCGAGCAGGCCGATCTGGAAGGCGAGCTTGAAGCTGGTGTTGTCGACCGGGATCAGGTACTCGCTGTGCTTCACCGAGATCTGGTCCCAGGCCTGGGTGTCGGTGAGCGCCCGCTCGGCCGCCTGGGCGATGTGTACGCCCCAGGCGTACACGAAGTCGAAGTTCGACTCGGTGAGCCAGGTAGGATCGCCGTTCTCGTCGAGCACGCGGGCGCCGCTGGCATCCACGGCGGGGATGGGCGCGCCGAGCGCCGACTGCATGCCGCCGAGGGCGCCGCTCACGAAGAGGGTGGTGCCGCCCGCGCTGCCGTCGATGTAGTCGCGCACCACGCCGGGGTAGTCGGCGCTGAGCTGGCTGTGGTCCGACCCCGACACCTCGGGGTGGCCCGAGGCGTTGACGATCGTGGCCACGCGCCCCTCGTCGCCATCGAGGGCGATGGCCAGCACCTCGCCGGCCGGGATCAGCGGGTCGCGGATGTCGTTGATGCCCTGCACCACGCTGGCGTCGGGGTTGGTACCGCCAAAGGGGGCGCCGTTGAACTCGGGGTCGTCGAAGCTGCTGATGCCGACGGTCGGCGACACGGCCACCATCTCGGAGGCCGCCGCCGACACCGTCTCGTGGATCGCGGCGGTGATGGACGAGGTGAACTCCTCGTGGGCGCCGGAGATGAGGTCTTCGTCGATGCCCCAGATGCCGACGCTATCGGCGGAGGAGTGAGCATGTGACGACGAGACCACCAGTCGATCGCGGTCGAAGCCGTCGGCTTCCAGCAGGTCGCGCGCGTCGCGCACCCGGTTCTCCAGGACGCCGATGACGTCGACCCCGGCGATGGCCACGTACTCGCCGTCGAGCGACATCACCACGGCGGTGACGGTGAGGGGATCGTGGACCCCCTGCGCCGCGCGCTTGGTCTGGAAGCCGGCGATCCAGGTGCCATCGAAGTGGTTGTCGCCGTTGGCGTCGTCGTAGGGCTCGTCGCAACCGCCGCGCGTGCCCGACGGGTCGGTGTAGCACCCGTCGAACTGGTTGTTGCCGTTGAGATCCTCGTAGGTCTCGGTGATGGTGGGCGTGATGTCGACCCGCGCTGCGCCCGCGTAGACGATCCCGTCATCCCTCAGGATCATGCCGTAGGGCGGGCCCTGGGGCTCGGTCTCGTCCGGAGGGCAGGCAAGCAGGAGCGCGAGCAACACGTGACACCCCGTGGGGGCCGGAGTCTATCTGGATAAGCGGCCACCGGTGCAGCGCGGGGTTGTCGAGTTCGCGGTGTTGGGGGCGATCGCGCTCGTGGGCGTGCTCCCTGCCGCGTTGCAGCCGGCCGCCATGGTGGGCGACGGTGTCGATGCCTTCGGCACCTGGTGGTTCTACAACTGGATTCGCCTGGCGATCGAGCACGGGGGCGACCCGTCCTTCACCCGGGCCTTCTTCTGGCCGCTGGGCAAGGAGATCTTCACCCACACCGGCAACAACTTCGTCGACGCCGTGCTGTCCGCGCCATTGCAGTGGATTCTCGGGCAGCACTACAGCGCGCCGTGGACCTGGGCCATCCTCGTGGGCAACGCGCTCACCTTCCGCCCGCTGGCGCGCGAGGTGCTCGGCGACGAGGACCGGTCCTTCGCCGCCTCCTTGCTGTGGATGGTGAACCCCTACGCGATGTTCGAGATCACGGCGGGGCGGCCCACCCAGGCCTTCCTCTGGTTCGTGCCGGCGGTGCCCTACTACCTGCTTCGCCTGGAGCGAGGCGGCTTCGAGGCGGTGAAGCTCGGCGTGGCCGCCGCGCTCGCCGGGTGGTCCTACTGGTTCTCGAGTTTCTTCGTCGCGACGCTCTGCGTCCCCTTGTTGCTCCGCCGTCCCCTGCCCTGGCGACGGCTCCTCCTCGCGGGCGCCGTCGCCGTCGCCATCGTCGCGCCCGCCGCGATCCCGATGGCTCGACTGTGGGAAAGCGGGGCCACGCCGGGCGGCGCGCCTGCCCCGGCGCAGTCCATCTTCGCCCTGCCCGGTGCCATCGGAAACAGCGTTGGCGCCTCGCTCCACGGGCTCTTGCTCATGGAGTTCCACGGCGCGCCGCTCTTCACCAACCTCGCCTGGAGCCTACCGCTGCTCGGCGCGCTCGCGCTCACCTGGCGCCGCTGGCGCTGGTGGGCCGGCCTCGGGCTCTGCGCCTTCCTCGCCATCGGTCCCGAGCTGGCCGCGGGACAAGCCACCCCCACTGCCGAGCTGCCCGTGGTGAGCGTGCCCTACATGGTGCTGTACAAGTACCTGCCCTTTTTCAACCGCCTCTGGTTCCCCTACCGCTTCGCCTCGGCGGCCTTCGTCGCGGCCGCGCTCCTCGTCGCGGCCGCCCTCCCGGCTCGCTGGGTACGCGCGTCGGCGCTCTCCCTGGCGGTGCTGGGCCTCGCGGAGCAGGCACGGGGGAAGATCTTTCCCTTCGCCTGGCACGACGTCCGGTGCCCGCCGCTCCTGGAGGCCGTGGCCCGCGAGGGCGGCGCCATCATGTTCCTGCCCTTCCGCATCCAGCACGAGGGGATCATCTGGCAGACCGTGTTCCGGCGACCGACCTTCGGGGGCATGGGAGAGAGCGCGCCCGTGCTCTGGCCCAGGGGCTACAAGGGACAGCTCTCCATCCCGGCGGTTCGCTCGCTGCGCACCGCCGTGGAGCGCCCTGATCCCGTGCGCCCCGGGGCCGATACCACTCCCCTCGTCGAGCTCGGCTATCGCTGGGTGATCCTCCGTCGCGACCTCCAGGCCCAGGAGCACGGACGGCTGTCGCAGGTGCCGGTCCCGAGCGAGGCGGTGGCGCGGGTGGCCCTCGTCCTCTCCACTGATCCAGTCGCGACAGGAGGACCGCTGGTAGCCTGGGACCTGGCCGGCCGGTGGACGCCGCCCACCGACTTCGTCCCCACCGGGCTCGAGGAAGACGACTGGGCCTTCGCGGCGCAGCCGGCCTGGGAGCGAGGACTCAGCGAGCTCGGTCGCCTCGGTCGCCGGGAGCCTTGAGCGAGCGGCGTCGACGCCTCGACGCCTCGTGACGAGCATCGCCGCTTGCCCGGACCCCTTCCGGGGATACCTTCGAGGGCAGGACCCTCAGGAGACCCATGGCCTTCGACCCGCCCAGCTACGAAACGGGTGCCCCGCCAAACTTGCCGCCCGAACTCGACCTTCCCATCCTTGCGATTCGAAACACGGTCATTTTCCCCGTGCTCGCTTTCCCCATCAACGTGGGTCGCGACAAGTCCCTCGAGGCCGTCGAGCGCGCGCTCGCGGGCGACAAGCTGCTGGGCATCGTCGCCCAGCAGGATGCCAAGAACGAGGACCCCGACACCAGCGAGCTCTACCTCACCGGCACCGTCGTCAAGATCCTGAAGTCGGTCAAGATGCCGGGCAACAAGCTCAACGTGATCATCCAGGGCTTGTCACGCATCAAGGTGGAGCGCTGGACGGCCACCTCTCCCACGCTCAACGCCCACGTGCGCGTATTCCCCGAGCCCCAGGACACCACGCCCGAGCTCGAGAGCCTGATGGCCACGATGCGCGAGCTGGCCCAGAAGATCATCGACCTCTCGCCGCACATCCCGGCCGAGGCCAGCTACCTCGTGCGTTCCATCGAGAACCCGGGTTCCCTCGCCGACATCGTGGCGAGCAATCTGTCGATCGGCGTGGAGGAGAAGCAGGAGCTGCTCGACACCTTCGACACGCGCGAGCGCATGACGAAGGTGATTGCCCTTCTCAACAAGGAGATCCAGGTCCTGGAGCTGTCCAACAAGATCCAGACCGAGGTCAAGGGCGAGATGGACAAGGCGCAGCGGGAGTACTTCCTGCGCGAGCAGCTCAAGGCGATCCAGAAGGAGCTGGGCGAGACCGACGACCGCCAGGAGGAGTTCGAGGAGCTCAAGAAGGGCATCAAGAAGGCCCGCATGCCCAAGGACGTCGAGAAGGTGGCCTTCAAGGAGCTCAAGCGCATGAGTCGCATGAGCCCCGGCGCCGCCGAGTACACCGTGTCGCGCACCTACCTCGACTGGCTCATCGAGCTGCCCTGGGCGGTGCAGACCGAGGACGTCATGGACGTCAACGAGGCCGCCCGCATCCTCGACGAAGACCACTACGGCCTCGAGAAGGTGAAGCAGCGCATCCTCGAGTACCTCGCCGTCCGCAAGCTGAAGAAGGACATGAAGGGGCCGATCCTCTGTCTCGTCGGGCCCCCTGGCGTCGGCAAGACCTCGCTCGCCAAGTCGGTGGCTCGCGCGCTGGGTCGCAAGATGCAGCGCGTGTCGCTCGGTGGCGTGCGCGACGAGGCCGAGATCCGCGGCCACCGGCGCACCTACATCGGCTCCCTTCCCGGCAAGATCATCAAGAGCATCAAGAAGTCGGGCACCAACAACCCGGTGTTCGTGCTCGACGAGATCGACAAGCTCGGCATGGACTACCGGGGCGATCCCTCGTCGGCCTTGCTGGAGGTGCTCGACCCCGAGCAGAACGACACCTTCATGGATCATTACCTCGACGTGCCCTTCGACCTGTCGAAGGTGCTGTTCATCGCCACGGCCAACCTGTCCGACCCGATCCCCGGCCCGCTACGCGACCGCATGGAGGTGCTGGAGATCCCCGGCTACACCATGGAAGAGAAGCTCAAGATCGCCAGGAACTACCTGTTGCCCGAGGCCATCGACGAGCACGGCCTCGAGAAAGACCGCATCGACTTCCCCGACGAGGCGCTGAAGTTCCTCGTCACCAGCTACACGCGGGAGGCCGGGGTCCGCAATCTCAAGCGCGAGCTGTCGGCGGTGGCGCGGTGGGTGGCCAAGGAGGTGGCGAGCGGCAAGCTCTCCGGTCCCATCACCATGACGCCCGAGAAGATCGAGGAGATCCGCGGCCCGGTTCACTTCTTCGCCGAGGTGGCCGAGCGTACCGCTGTCCCCGGTGTCGCGACCGGGCTGGCGTGGACGGCGGCCGGCGGCGACATCCTCTTCATCGAAGCCACCAAGATGCGCGGCAAGGGCGGGATCCAGCTCTCCGGCTCCCTCGGCGACGTGATGAAGGAGTCGGTGGGCGTGGCACGCAGCTACATCCGGGCGGCGGCGGTCGACCTCGGCATCGACCCCGATGCCTTCGAAAACACCGACATCCACGTGCACGTGCCCAGCGGCGCCATCCCCAAGGACGGCCCGAGCGCCGGCGTCACCATGCTCACCGCGATGGTCTCGCTGCTCACCGGCCTGTGCGTACACCACGAGGTGGCGATGACCGGCGAGGCCACGCTGCGCGGCGCGGTGCTGCCGGTGGGCGGCATCAAGGAGAAGGTGCTCGCGGCGCACCGGGCCGGGATCCGCACCGTCCTGTTGCCCGAGCGCAACAAGAAGGACATCGTCGAGGTTCCCAAGGAAATCCGCGACGAGATGACCTTCCACTTCTGCTCGCGCATGGAGGAGGTGCTCGAGCACGCCCTCGGGCACGACGCGCTCGCCGCCCGCAAGTCCATGATGCAGGCCGAGATCGCGCGCCGTGCCGCCAAGTCCGACGGCGCTGGGGAGAGCCCGAGCCCGGCCGCGGGCGAGGCGCACGCGTAGCGACTGGGGCTAGCGACTGGGCGACGACGCGCAGGCGGCGCAGGTCTGCTCGAAGCGGACGTGCGCCTCGAGCCCGCGGAGCTGGGCCGCGGCGCCTTCCACGGTCACCTGCACGTGGGCGGCGTCGAGGTCGGCGATGGCGCCGCAGCAGGGGCACATCACGTGGTGGTGATGGGCCACGTTCGGGTCGAAGCGCGTGTCGCCCCCGGGGAGGCCGGGGACGGAGCGCACCGCGCCGATCTCGACGAGGAGCGACAGGGTGTTGTACACCGTCGCCCGGCTCGCCATGGGAAAGTCGCGGGTGACGGCGGCGAACACCTCGGCAGCCGTCGGGTGCGAGCCATTGCCGTCGAGGTAGCAGAGGATGGCGCGGCGCTGGGGCGTGAGCGTGAGCCCCCGGGCGCGCAGTTGCGCCTCCCAGGTGACGGCGCTCGCGCCCGGTTCCGTCATCCCGCCGCGGCGGCCTTCACCGCCTCGTAGTCGGGCTCCACGCCGGGGTTGGCCGCGATCCACTCGTAGATCACCTTCCCGTCGGCATCCACCACGAAGACCGAGCGGTTGGCCACCTCGAGGCCGCCGATGCCGGCGAAGTTGGGCCAGCTCACGCCGTAGGCGCGCACGGCGGCGCGGTGCACGTCGGACAGGAGGGGGAAGCTCACGCCGTTGGCGCTGGCGAAGGCGCCGTTGCTGAAGGGCATGTCGACGCTGATCCCCACCACCTCGGCGCCCGCCTCGTTGAGCGTGCCCAGGGTGTCGCGGAAGGTACACATCTCCTTCTGGCACACGCCGGTGAAAGCTGCCGGGTAGAAAGCGATCACCAGCTTCTTACCGCGGTAGGACGAGAGCGCGACCGGCTCCTTCCTGGTGTTGGGCAGGGTGAAGTCGGGGGCGTTCTGGCCGAGCAAAGACATCGGTACTCCGGGGGGTGAAGGGTAGCCGCGGCGCTATCCCGCCGCGCGCAGATCCTCGACGAGCGCGGCGCGGGTAGTGGGCGACAGCGTGACCTCGGCCACGTAGGCCGGGTGGGTACACGCGACAGACGCGGCCAGGGCGAGGTTGCCGAGCACGCCGAGCTGCACCTCGCCGAGGGGGAAGCGCACGAACTGCACCGAGGAGACGCGCTCGCCATTGGCCTGCGACTCGTCGAAGCGCCCGCGCGAGGGCGCGCAGCCCTCGAGCCGAAGCTCCACGTGCTGCTCGAGGCCGACCAGCGCCCGGAGCTGTCGCGACCGCTCCGCCTCGTTGGCGTACTCGATGAGCAAGGTGGCACTCAGTTCACGCGAGCCGGGCAACATCGCCCCATAGGTGTCGATCTCGTGCTGGATGGCCTCCGGCCGCGTGATGTGCTCCACCCGGCACATCTCCAGCACCTGCCACAAGAGCGTGGTGCGGTTCTCGAAGAGCAGGGTCATGCTCCTGCCGAGCGCCACGCGCCGGGCTCGCTTGGCCTCGATGACCTCGCGTTCCATGCGAGGCCGCCCGGCGGCGATGGCGGTGAGCCCAGGCACGTCGGCGAGGGTGAGGGCGTTGGCGGGGCGGTTCACGGGGACTCCTCGGGGGGGGTGACGGCCGGGAGCCTCGGGAGCGGGTTGCTCTCGCCGCCGCCATAGGCGCGCCACATGATCTCGATGGGATGCACGACCTTCTTGCCGCTTCCTTCCTCGATCTGGAGCTTGGCGATGAGGCAGTCGGAGCTGAAGGTCTCGGCGCCCGAGGCGGCCAGGCCGTCGAGCAGCTTGCTCGCTCCTTTCTTACTCAGCTCGTAATACTCTTTTTTCATGCCCCAGGTGCCGTCCATGCACGAGCACTGGTCGACGAGGGTGACCTCGGCCCCGGGGATCTTCTTCAGGATATCGCGGCTGCGGAACCCGATCTTCTGGACCTTCAGGTGACAGGGGAGGTGATACCCGATGCGCCCTGGCGCCGAGGTGTAGTCCTCCCGGAGACGGCCTTCCTTGCGGAGCTTGAAGAGGAACTCCATCAGGTCGTGGGCCTGTCGCGACACGGCAGCCGACTTGTCGGTGCCGATGTAGTCGTGCCACTCCTCTTTCATCATGTAGGAGCAGGTGGGTCCCGGGGCCACGATCGCGCAGCCGGCATCGACGAAGGGCGCGAGGATGTCGACGTCGTGGCTCGCCCACGCCGTGGCGCGGGCCACGTCGCCGCCGTCGAGGGCGGGCATGCCGCAGCACTTCAGGGCCGGCGCGTAGACGGTGAAACCGTTGTGCTCGAGCACCTCGACGGCGGCGCGTCCCACGATGGGGTCGTTCCACTGGACCGAGCAGGTGTAGAACAGCACCACTTTCGGGCCCGGCGAGCAGAGCGGCGGGAGCGAGGGATGAGTGGACTGGAACCAGTCCTGGAAAGTCTGCCCGGCAAAGCTAGGTAGCTGCCGGTCGCGATGGACGCCGAGCCCGAGCTCCATCAGCACCCGGTTGGGCGCGAACTCGTTGGCCCAGTTGGCGACGGAGGGCACGAGCGTGCCGATGCGTCCCACGAGGTCGGGGTCGCCGAGGAAACGGTCTTGCATCGAGACGCCGTGGTCGCGAGCAGCGACGGCCTTGTGGCGCAGCATCAGGCGGGGGAAGTCGACGGCGAACTCGTGGGGCGGCGTGTAGGGGCAGATAGGGTCGCAGAGCTTGCACTGGTAGCAGAGGTCGACCACTTTCTGCCGGTCGACCGCGGTTAGTTTCTCCAGCGCCTCGGCCTGGCCCATCAGGTCGGCGCGGGGCGTCGCCGCGTGCGCGCTCTCGGTGGCAGCGGCATGGTTGCCCAGCGCGTCGAGCGCGCCGGGCGCGCTGG
>VGRQ01000139.1 GCA_016875315.1 Deltaproteobacteria bacterium
CTAACCGTTGAGCCGCGGTGCGAGGGCGGGCTAGACTGCCAAGGGAGCATCGATGTTCGACAAGGA
Source organism: Deltaproteobacteria bacterium (assembly GCA_016875315.1). GTDB lineage: Bacteria > Myxococcota_A > UBA796 > UBA796 > SXON01 > SXON01. The sequence continues at coordinate 67 of VGRQ01000139.1, forward strand.
TCCCCAGTTGCTGGCGGAGACCGCCCTGCGCAAGTTCACCGAGGGCGACCCGCGCGAGGCGCGCAAGCTCTTGATGGAGGCGCTGGAGGTGGCGCCGGAGCGGCCCGACCTGATCCACGCCCTCGGCGTGGTGCACCTGCAACTGGGCGAGGCGGAGCTTGCGTTGCCGATCATCCACGAGGCAGTGTCGCGATGCGAGCAGATGCTCGCCGCGCGCCCGGCGGAGTCCGACCAGATCGGGGCGATGCGCGACGGCTTCCGGCTGTCGCTGGCGGCGGCCCACGAGGACCTCGACCAGCCGGCCGAGGCCGAGGCCGCCTACCGCCGCGTCCTCACCGACACCCCGGGGCAGCCGCGCGCGCGGCAGGCCCTCGCGCACCTGCTCTTCGCCCGGGGCGACCTCGACGAGGCGAACCGGCAGCTCGACCTCTACATCGGCGAGGACCGCGACGAGAACACCTTCCTCGACGGCGCCCAGGCCTACCGCGACGACCTCGAGCGCTTCTTCAAGAACGACATCGATCCCCGCGAGTTGCTCGTGGCCCACCGCGAGGCCTACTGCGAGATGTTCGACCATTACGCCCGGGAGCAAGAAGCCCAGGGCTGGATTGCCGAGGCGGCCCGCATGAAACGCGACGACCAGGGTCGCGTGGTGCCGAACATCCCCGAGGGCGCTCGACCCTACGCGGCGGTGCGCGTCGACCTCGTCGACCCGCGCAGCAGCCAGGTGGGGCAAGTGGGCGACCAGCCCTACGTGGTGGCGCTCGCCGACTACCAGGCGCTCGCCCGCGCGCCCGCCCTTCTGCCCTGGAAGAAGTTCGAGTTCGACGTGCGAGTGAGCACGCAGGTGCCCTGGGACCAGCTGCCCATCTCGGTGCTCTTCGAGCGCGAGAGCGGGGGGCCCGAGGCGCTCGACGCGGTGATCGGCGACTGGTACACCGACGGCTACAACGGCAAGTTCGGCACGCGGGAAGGCCACCGTTTCCACTACGTGAGCGATCCCGAGCCCAAGCGCGGTGGCCGCGGTGTCACCTACAACGTCGACCTCGGCCGCGCGCGCACCGAGTCCGTCGACGACCTGCTCCGTCGCCTCGGCGTGCTGCACGGGAGCCATCCCATCCGGCGGGTCCACGTCGGGCGAGGTTTCTTGCCGTGATCGGCCTGCTCCTCGGGTGTACCGGCGAGCCAGCCGTGGTCAATGACACCTCGCAAGAGGGGATCAGCTGGGGCGAGGAAGTGAGCTGCGAGGGCGGCGACGACGGCCTGGAGCGCTTCGCCGACATCGGCTCGACGATGCTCCCGGGCTTCGTCCTGGGCGACACCACCGAGGTGTTCGGCATCGAGGCGCCCGGGCTCACCCCGATGGCCGTCGGCGACCTCGATGGCGACGGCGATCCCGACCTCGTGCTCGGCGACTTCGGCCTCGTCCCCACCGTCTTTCGCAACGATGGGGCGTTCTCCTTCGTGGCGGTTTCCACGGTGCCGCCGATCGACACCGTTGCCCCCGACGAGGGCACCCTGGCGCCGCTGTCGCTGGCGCTCGCCGATCGCGACGGCGACGGCCTGCCCGAGCTGTGGGGCAGCGGCTTTGGCTGGGCGGCCACCTGGCCGAACCTGGGCGGCGGCGACTTCGGTCCCGCTGAGCTGGTCATCGATCCGACCCACGCGCTCGCCAGCTTCTACATGGAGTTCTCGCTGGGCGACGTCAACGGCGATGGCGCGCTCGACATGGGCCTCGCCGCGCTCGGCCCACTCACCGGCGTCAGCGAGACCCTCACGTCCACCTTCCAGCACCCGCCGGGACAGGTGGCCGTGGCCTACGACATCGGCGGGAGCTGGGAGATCGCGCCCCTCGCGAGCGCCGGCGGCGAGTTCGCGATGAGCGCGATGCGGATCACCGACCGCGATCTCGACGGCGACCTCGACCTCCTCGCCCCGGCCGACCGCCAGTACGTCGCGAGCTTCTGGCGGAACGATGGCAACGACGCCGACGGCCTGGCCGTGCTCGAAGACGACGGCTTCGACATCGGCTTCTACACCCGCATCTCCGGGATGGGCATCGACACCGCCGACCTCAACGACGACGGCCTCCCCGACTACTGCATCACCGACACCCGGCGTCCCGCCTGCTTCTTCTCCGACGGCGCCGGCGGTTTCTACGAGGGCGCCGCCAACCTCGCGCTTTACCAGGCCTCGCCTGAGACCCAGAACCGCGACATCTCGGGCTGGGCCCTCCACTTCGCCGACTTCGACAACGACGGCCTGCCCGACGCCTTCCAGGCGAGCGGCGCCCCGGTGCGCTTCGGCGAGGAACTCTACATGTTCCCCGACCAGTACGACGTGCTCTGGGAAGGTCGCGACGACGGTAGCTTCTTCGACGTGGGCACCGGCAACGTCGTGGCGAGCGTCCACGAGCACTATGGCGCCTCGCCGGTCGACCTCGACGGCGACGGCGCCCTGGAACTGCTCGTGGGCGGGCTCGACGAGCCGCTGCACGTGTACCAGAACCGCTGCACCTCGGGCCGATGGGTGGAGATCGACGTGGCGGGCCCCCACTCGGGCCTGGGCGCCCGGGTGACGGTCTGGGCGGGCGACCGGGTACACCGCCGCGAGATCGCCGCGCTCGCTGGCCCGGGACAGGCCCCCGCCCGCGTACACGTTGGCCTCGGCGACGTTGATACCGTCGACATCGAAGTGACCTGGCCCGGTGGCGCGAGCGCCAAGTACACCTCGGTACCGACGCGCCGCGTGGTGACCATCACCCCTCCCGCCGAGAACTAGCCCCCAGCGCCCCTCCCCCGCTTGCGGGGGAGGGTGCCCGGAGGGCGGTGAATGCCCCCAGCGCCCCTCCCCCGCTTGCGGGGGAGGGTGCCCGGAGGGCGGGAGGGGGCCCGCTGCCCGTCGCCTCGCGAGAACTCCCCCTACAGGTCGATCTCCGCCACGTTCCACGTGATCGTGTCCTTCTGGATCGGCCCGATCACTTCCTTGTCGAAGCCCTGCGTGCCGGCGTTGTAGCGGTACACGCGGAACTCCTTCTGGTCGTCGCTGGCCACGTAGAGCTCGAGCTTTCCGTCCTTGTCGAAGTCGGCGCCCACGCTGGTGTGCTCGAAACCGCCGCTGTCGGCGGCGATGTTCTTCATGTCCCAGCCGCCGTCGGCCTTCTGCGTGAGCAGGTACAGGCCGGTCTTCATCGCGGCGGCCACCATGTCGAGCTTTCCGTCCTGGTCGAAGTCGCCGGGCACGAGGAAGCGGGTCTGCCGGTCGTCGATGGTGGCGATGACGCTGTGGCTCACCTTCTTGCCCTTCCAGGCGTACTGGCGGATCTCGACGGGCTTCTTCACCTTCGGCTTGCCGTCGACGATCTCGGTCTCGGCCTCGATCACCGAGAAGAACTCGCTCGGGCCCTGGCCGTCGATGTTGGCGCAGAGGATCTCCTTGGCGTGGCTGCCCACGAAGTCGTCGAGCACCGTCTCCTGGAAGGTGGTGCCGTCCCACCGCATCATGATCACCTGCCCGGGCTGGCTCTCGCCGGAGGACTGGTTGCGGGCCGAGGGGGTGGCGAAGAACTCGTTCTTGCCGTCGCCGTCGACGTCGCAGATCTCGATCTCGTGCACGAAGGTGTCGGCCTGCTTGCGGTACTCGGTGACGACCAGCTTGCCGTCGTCGCCCCAGGTGCCCACGCCGAGCACGCCGGCGTCGTGGGTGGCCATCACGAGGTCGTCCTTGCCGTCGCCGGTGACGTCGCCCGCCTCCAGGTCGCGGATGCGGTTGAACTTGCCCTCCCACTTGGGGTTCCAGAGCGACTCGCCCTTCCACGCGCCGTCGACCCGCGTCCACTTCTTGAGCTGCGCGCCCTCGGCGCCGATGGTGTAAAAACCGCCGTCGCCCGCCGGGAGGACCTTGTGGAAGACGTTGCTGTCCGGGTCTTCCAGGGTGCTGCTCGACCAGCCGCCCTCGCCCCGCTGCCAGAAGGTGAGGAGCGCCGGGCCGGGCTTGGGCTTGTTGTCGGCGCCACGGATGAACTGCGCCTCGGCGAGAATCAGCGTCGGGCCGCCCTGCGCCGGGCCGGCGGCGGGCCTGGGCTCGGCCTTCACCTCGGGCTTGGGTTCCACCTTGGCCTCGGTCGTGGGCTTCTTGGTCTCGCCCGCGCAGGCGGGGGCGAGGGCGAGGAGTCCGAGAATCCCGGTGGTGGCGGCGCTGTACTTCACGAGGCGAGTCATCTGGGCTCCGAGGAGGCGCGGGTCTAACGTGCTACCGTGAGGGCGCATGCCGTGGGCGGCGCTGATCCTCGCGTGGAGCCTGCGCGCTTACGCTGCAGACGAGGTGCAGGGCCCCACCTGGGTGGAGGCGCCCTCGTTCGCGTGGCCCGAGGGCGTCGACCCGGCGCTGGGGCCTGCGCGCGTGGAGCTGGAGCTACTCGTCGACGAGCAAGGCGGGATCGAGTCGATCCGCGTGGTGTCGGGGCCGCCGGCGCTCGCCGAGCCCATCGTCCGGTCACTCGACGGGCGGCGCTTCAGGCCCGCGACGGAGGGGGGCATTCCGGTGGCGGTGCTGGTGCCGCTGGTGGTGGATCTGGCGCCCCCGCCGCCCCCGCCGGTCGTCGAGAGCCCGCAGCCGGTGGACGAGGGGATCACCGCCACCTACACCGTCCCGCGCGGCGAGGTGTCGCGACAGAGCCTCTCGGCGGAGGAGCTGCGGAGCACGCCGGGAACCCTCGGCGACCCGTTGCGGGCGGTGGCGAACTTGCCGGGGACGGTGCGCACCCCGCTCGACATGGGCTGGCTGCTGGTCCGTGGCGGCGACCCCGAGCACACCGCCGTGTACGTCGATGGCGTGCGCGTGCCGCTGGTCTACCACCTGGGCGGCTTCTCGTCGGTGGTGCACCCGGCCTACGTGGAGCGCGTGGACTTCCTCGCCGGGGGGGGTCCATCCCGCTACGGTCGCGCGCTGGCGGGCACGGTCGACCTGGTCACGCGGGGGCAGATCCCGGCGGCCGAGGCCCGCCTCGGCGCCAATCTCGTGTTTGCCGGTGCCTTCGCGAGCGCCCCGGTTGGCGCGGTCACCGTCAGCGGCTCGGTGCGCCGGAGCTACATCGACGCGGTGGCCGCGCCTTTCCTGGAGGGCGACGCGGCCGGTGCCCTGCCTCGTTTCTGGGACTGGCAGGCCCGCGCCGACCTGCCCGCTGGCGGCAACCTCTTCGCCTTCGGCTACGTGGACGAGATCGACGTGCCCGACGCCGGTGACACGCAGATCACCCTGCGCGTACACACCCAGCGGCTGCACGGGCGGGCGCGCGCGCCGCTGGGGGCGCGGGAGCTGGTGATCACCCCGGCGCTGGCCTACGAGAAGCTCGCGCTGGAAGACGTGGACATCGGCGTGGTGCAGGCGCGGGAGTCGATCACCCTCGACACGCGAGCGGAGACCCCGGATCCGCTCGACGGCACCCTGGGCTGGGCGGCGGGCGTGGACGGGCAGGTGGCCTACACGCGGGTGGCGATCGCCGGCCTCGATCATGCTATTCCGGTCGCGACACCAGACATGTATGCTGATCTGCGCTGGGGACGTGTCCGCGGGCCGCACCTCGTGGGCGGCGTGCGGGTCGACAGCCTCTTCGCCCAGGACCAGCCGGCGCGCCTGGCGCTCTCGCCGCGGCTGTCGGGGCGATGGCCCACCAGCCCCCGCAGCGCGCTCGAGGCGGAGCTGGGCGTGTACCACCAGCCGCCGCCGGCGGAGGTGCTGGTGGGCGAGACCGAGGGGGCGTCGCTGGAGCTCGACGAGGCCCTTGGCGCCGGCCTCGGCGGGCGCGTCGGCGTCGGTCCCGTCGAGGTCACCGCCGACATCTGGGGTCGCGACTACACGCGACTGTCGGCGCCCGAGCTGGACTACAGCACCGACAGCACCCACGGGCTCGCCTACGGGCTCGACCTCGGGGCTCGACTGCGGTGGCGCCGCCTCCAGGCCATGCTCCGGTACAGCTACGCCCGCAGCTTCCGTCGCGACGACCCGGACGAGATCTGGACACCGTCGCCCTACGACCAGCCGCACACGCTCGGGCTGGTGGGCGCCTACGATCTCGGTCGTGACTGGACCATCTCCGCGCGTTTCCGCTACGCCAGCGGTTTCTGGGTGGGCTTCGACGGCGCGGAGCTGGCCGACCTGCTCACCCTGGAGACGGAGTTCCTCGACCCGGAGTCGGGACGGGTGGAGGCTTACCACGCCCTCGACCTGAAGATCGCGAAGAACTTCCACTTCCGGCGCTGGTCGCTGGATGCCTACCTCGACGTGGAAAACGTCTACAACCACCGGGTGCCCGAGCCGGTGATCACCGGGATCTCCTCGGTTCGAGTGGGCGTGCTCGGTCGAGGTCTGCCGGTGCTGCCGATCCTCGGGGTCGAGGCGAAGTTCCCTGGCCGCCGCGATCAGTAGATCAGGCAGTTTGCGCGCGCCTTGTCCCACTCCGGGCGCGTGGCGGTCCAGCGGTCGACGAGGTCGCGGAGGGACAGTCGCGACTCGAGCGCCACGCGGCCCTCCGCCGAGCCGAGCAGCAGGTCGATGGCGATGGGCTCGTCGACGAACTCGTATGTTTCCGTGCGCCACCGGAACTGGTGCGGATCGGCCCGGATCGCCGCCTCCAGGGTGACGAGCCCGAGCAGGAGCGCATTGAGACGGAGGCGGTCGGTGACGAAGATCTCCGTGCCATGGCAGGGCCGCCCGGCGAACTTCTGGAAGCGCGGCTCGAAGCTCGCGGCGCGGAAGGCCACGCCCTCGAGCCCGGCGTCGGCGGCGCCGAGGCGGCAGAGGCGGGTGAACTCGTTGCCGTCGAGCCAGGGGGCGCCGAGGAGATGGAAGGGGCGGGTGGTTCCCCGGCCCTCGCTGAGGTTGGTGCCCTCCACGAGGCACATCCCCGGGTAAATCGTCGCGGTGTCGAGGGTGGGCATGTTGGGCGAGGGGTAAACCCAGGGCAAGCCGCACTCGTCGTACCACTGCTCGCGCGACCAGCCGTCCATCGGCACCACGTCGATCTCGCAGGCGATGCCCACGACGTCGCGGAAATAGTAGGCCAGTTCGCCCATCGTCATGCCGTGGCGCACGGCGAGAGGGTAGGCCGACACGAAGCTCTCGTAGCCGGGCTCGACGACATTGCCCTCGACGCTGACGCCGTCGATGGGATTCGGGCGGTCCAGGACCACGATCCGCGTGCCCGTGGTGGCAGCCACCTCCATCATGTAGCCGAGGGTGGCCTGGTACGTGTAGTAACGACTGCCGATGTCCTGAATGTCGAAGAGCACGACGTCGAGGTCGGCCAGCAGCGTGGCCGATGGGCGCAGCGTGTCGACCGTCTTGCCGTAGAGCGACACGATCGCGTTGTCGGCGACTCCGCCTTCCACAGCGATCATGTCTTGCGCGGTGGCGTGAAGCCCGTGCTCTGGCGTGAACACGCGCCGGACGGCAACGCCCGCGGCGCGCAGCAACTCGAGCAGGTGGTCGAGGTCGCGATTGACGGCGGTCTGGTTGACCGCCACCCCCACGCGCTTGCCGCGAAGGGAATCCAGGTTGTCGAGAAGGCGTTCGAGCCCGGTGCGCATGCGTCCTCCGGGGGCTGCGGATATCCTCGCCTCCATGTTCCTGCTCGCCCTGCTCGCGTGCGCTCCGGTCGGCAACGGCAAGGCCGCGCTCGCGTTTGACGGCCCACCCGACTGCGCCACCATCGACAACCCGGGCGACGCTCCGACTTCGTTCACCCTGGAGATGTGGCTGCGCGGCGACCCCGACGCCGGGCCGCAGCTCCGGCCCCTGGCCATCTGGAGCGGCTTGTTCGAGCTGGCGGAGCGCGAGGACGGCGTGTTGAGCTTCGCGGTGGGCGAGGACGGCGCCGCCGCCACCTACGCCTTCTCGCTCTTCGACGGCGTGGTGCATCACGTGGCGGGCACCTACGACGGCGCCGACGGCAGCGTGCGCCTCTTCGTCGACGGCAAGCTCGCGGGCGCCAACCAGGCCTTCCCCGGCGAGGCCGACGACCGCGTGCAGGTGGGCTGCGCGAAGGCCGCCACCGAGGCCTGGTACGGCGTGATCGACGAGATCCGCCTGTCCTCGACGGTGCGCTACACTGGTGACTTCACCCGTCCCGATTCGGCGTTCGAGGACGATAACGACACCATGATGCTGTTCCACCTCGACGAGGGCGAGGGCGAGAGCGCCGCGAGCGCCTCGGGCAACGCCGAGATGTTCATCACCGACGCGGGCTGGGTGGAGTTCAACGCCTTCTCCGGTTCCGGCGAGTGATCCTTCCCTTCCTGGCCTGTGCCACCCCCGCCGTCGTGGCTGATCCCGCGCCGCCTGAAGCGCCGGTCGCGACTATAGAAAGCTCCGTGACGGTCCCGACCCTGCTGGGCGAGGTCCCCGGGGTGAGCTTTCTCGGCGACTGGACCAGCGGGCCCTGCCAGGGCCGCAGCTACGCGCGCAACGTGCGCTTCGAGGAAGACTACAGCTACGCGGTGATCGACCTGGTGTCGCCGTGCCCCGTGGGCACGACGTGCATGTGGAGCGGCATCGCCACGTTTGCAGGCGAGTGGCGCCAGGACGGCACGCAGCTCAAGCTCCGGGAGCTGGGCATCGCCTCGGGGGCCGGGCCCGGCGGGCCGCACCCGGTCTTGTTCGAGTCCAACGCCGAGGGTAAGCTCGTGGAGAACGGCTGCATCTACGACAGGGGCCTGACCGTTCCCACCGGCTACGCCGAGGACAAGGTGAGGCCGAGGGTTCCCGGGAAGTAGCCATGGCGCGTTACGGCGTGTCAGCGCTGCTTGTCCCGGCGGGCGCGTGTGCCTATTCTCTGGGGCATGTGGAATAACCTCAAGACCACGCTCCTCCTGGCCACGCTCACGGGCCTCCTCGTCTTCATCGGCCGCGCGCTCGGCGGCCCGAGCGGCATGCTCATCGCGCTCGGCGTGGCCGCGCTGATGAACCTCGGCTCGTGGTGGTTCTCCGACAAGCTGATCCTCGCGATGTACCGGGCGCAAGCGGTGGGGCCGGCCGACGCGCCCCAGCTCTACGGCATGGTGCAGGAGCTCGCGGCGCGCGCGCAGATGCCGATGCCGAGGGTGTACGTCATTCCCGAGGCGCAGCCCAACGCCTTCGCCACCGGCCGCGACCCGGAGCACGGCGCCGTGGCGGTGACCGAGGGCATCCTGCGGCTGGTGCCCCCCGACGAGCTGCGTGGTGTGCTCGCCCACGAGCTCGCCCACATCCGGAACCGCGACACGCTCATCTCAGCCGTGGCCGCCGTGATCGGCGGTGCCGTCTCCATGCTCGCCAGCTGGGCCCAGTGGGCCTTGCTGATGGGCGCGGGTCGCCGCGACGAGGAAGGCGAGGGCGCGGGCATCGGCGGGCTCGTCAGCATCCTCGTGGCGCCGATCGCCGCCACGCTCATCCAGCTCGCCATCAGTCGCTCGCGCGAGTACCAGGCCGACGCCTGGGCGGCGCGCCTCATCGGCGACGGGCGCCCGCTGGCCCGCGCGCTGCAACGCCTGGAGCACGGCGCGGCGCACATCCCGGCCCACGCCGACCCGGCGACGGCCCACCTGTTCATCGTGAGCCCCTTCTCCGGTGGCGGCGTGCTCGCGCTATTCCGCACCCACCCCCGCACCGAAGACCGCGTGGCGCGCCTGCTCGAGGTCACCGCCGAGCTGCGCCAGGGCACGCTGGCGGGGTGAGAATCGGCAAGGCAGTTGCCGGAAAACGATGGTTTTCGGCAACAGCGATGCCGAATCTGCTGCCCTCAGCCCCCGCACCAGCTCCGCACCGCATCGAGTAGCGGCTCGCCGAACTTGCGGAACCGCTCGGGACCCATCCCGTGTACCGCCAGCATCGCCGTGCGCGTAACGGGTCGCGACGCAGCAATGGCCTGGAGCGTGCGATCGGGCGCCACCACGTAGGCCGGCACGTCGGCCGCCTTGGCGAGGCGCACCCGCACGTCGCGAAGGTGCTGGTAGAGGTCGGTGGAGCCAACCGGGGCGGCGGTGATCGAGGGCGGCGCCTTCGCGGCGGCGCCCAGCGGAAAGCACATGCGGAAGTCGTCGGCCTTGCCAAGCATCACCTGCTTGCCGAGGTCGCTGAGCGCGAGCACGGTGTACATCGTGTCGCGACCACCAATCTGGCGCCGCATCGGCTGTCGCGACAGCGCCCCGGCGCGGGCGAGCTCAGACAGCACCGCCTCCACCTCGCGCTGCGAGAACTGCGAGAGGATGCCGAAGGTGGAGAGGCGATCGAAGCCGAAG
>VGRQ01000140.1 GCA_016875315.1 Deltaproteobacteria bacterium
AGGTCGGTTTCGTGCCCACCATGGGCTACCTCCACCGGGGACACACCACTCTCATCGAGCTGATGCGCCAGCGCTGCGAGATCCTGGTGGTCAGCATCTACGTCAACCCGCTCCAGTTCGCGCCCAACGAAGACCTCGCGCGCTACCCGCGCGATCCCGAGGGCGACGCCAGGAAGTGCGAGGCCGCCGGATGCGACATCCTGTTCATGCCGGACAACCTGTACCCGCCCGACTTCCGCACCACGGTCAACGTGGGACAGATCACGACGCGCTGGGAAGGCGCCGCGAGGCCGACCCACTTCCAGGGCGTCGCGACTGTCGTCTGTCGCCTGTTCGGGCTGGTGCAGCCCACCGCCGCGATGTTCGGCGAGAAGGACTACCAGCAGTTCGCGGTGCTCAAGTCGATGGCGCACGACCTCGCGATGGGCATCGAGATCGTCCCCGGGCCGCTGGTGCGCGATCACGACGGCCTGGCCCTCTCCTCGCGCAACGTCTACCTCTCGGGCGAGGACCGCCGCCGCGCGCTGAGCCTGCATCGCGCGCTCTACGCGATGCGCGACAGCCGCGCGCCCACCGCCACCGAGCGCATCGCCGAGGGCCGCGCCATCCTCGACTGCGACAGCCTCGACTACCTCGCGGTGGTCGATCCCGACACGCTGGAGCCGGTGGAGCGCATCGACCGGCCGCTGCGAGCCATCGCCACCGCCCGCTACGGCAAGACGCGCCTGCTCGACAACGTGGCGATCGAGCCCTGATGGGCGCGGAGAACTTCCCCTACGACGTCGTGGGCCTGGCCATGCTCCTGCTGCTGAACCGCACGCTCGTGCCCTCGCTGCGCGCCGACTGGGCCTTCTGGGCTTTCCAGGGCGTGAACATCGCGGCCGCCGCCTACTTCGCGTGGTTCGGCATCAAGGGCATCGAGCACGTGCCGGTCGCGAGCTACGTGGTGAGCGCGCTCTGCCTCTTCCACGTCGTGCAGAACGTCATCATTCGCCAGCGGTCAACGCGCTCGTAGGCAAGCCCAGGGCGCGTGCCAGGGCCGACGCGATCGCGCTCGACCCGGCCTTCTCGAGGTGCATGTAGTCGCGACCGATGAGCGGCGGCGAGGCCCGGCGCCACGCCACGGCACCACCCGGGCCGCCCATCGCCGCCTGGAAACTCCAGGTCGCACAGCCGGCCTCGTGGCCGAGCGCGGCTTGCTCCTCGATCACCCACCCGGTCCCCTGGAAGATGCCGAACCGTTCTGCTTCGCGCGCCCAGGCGCGGTCGGGTGGCCCCACGAGGAGGCAGGGGGTGGTGGGCATCGCGGCTCGGAAGGCGGCGAGCGAGGCGGCGAGCTGGGCGCGGTAGGCGGCGCGATCGAATCGGAAAGCTCCCACCTCGTTGGTGCCGTACTCGAGGATGGCCAGGTCGTGGTCGAGCCACGCGCTCCACGCGGCGATCGAGCTGGGGATGGCGTGCTGCCAGGCGGCAAACATCGACCCCGACACCGCGAGGTTGTCGACCACCGCGCCCGTTCCCGCGCGCTCCAGCACCACGCCGCCGATGCGAACCGCGCCGTCGCCCACGGGCGCGTAGCGCAGGAGGTGCTTGCCGAGCCCGACATCGAAGGCCACCGCGCCGGGCCCCTCCCCGGCCGTCGACACCGCGACGGGCGCGAGATCGTCGACGCTGACTGAGAGGCCGCCGCCCCCGGCGTGCCGCTCGAACAGCAGGACCATCCTCGTCACCGGCTCGCTGGCGAACACCCAGCCGTAGGCGCCGGGTTCCCTCGCCTCCACGAGGTCGAGCCGCGGACCGAGTCCCTGCGGCGCCTCCGCCGCCTTGCCCACGGGCGCGCGGCGCGACCAGGTGCCCACCCCGCAGGCCAGGGCGCCGGGAGCGTCGACCCACTGCCCGGGGCGCACGGCGGGGACGAGGCCCACGCCGCCGTTGCCCAGGCCGCCCTGCACCAGCGCGCGAAGCGCGTTGACGAACGGTCCCCTCGCGCTGTGGCTATCGCCCCAGACGCCCACCCTCGTGCCGGGTCGCGACAGGGCCGCGCGCACGCGGGCGATGTCCTCGGCCTGGCCACCCAGCGCCACCTCCACCACCCGCGCGGGCGCCTGGGCCACGGCGAGGACCTCGGCCGGGCCCGTCCCCGCGGCGAGGTCGATCTCCCACAGCGCCCAGTCCCGCGCCCCCGGCTCCGGGTGTTCCTTGCTCTCGCCCTCCCGGGGAGGACAGGTGGGCCGGGTCGCGCCGGCCGCAGAGGTCGCGTCGTGTCGCGACAACCACGGCGCATCGACGCGGGGATCCGCCGCGAGCGACTGCGACAGGAGCCACGCCATCCACGCCATCGGTCCTCGCCTCGCCCCGCAAACTAGCTGGCCGGCCGCTTGGTCCGCCATCGGCGGGTGCGCTAGGGAGGCGCACGACGGCCCCCACGATGTTCCTCCTGCTCGCGATGTCGCTGGCGCACGCCGCCCCGATCTGCGAGGCCGCGGCCAAGCTCGGGTGGCGGGAGGTGGATGGGCACTTGATGGCGCCGGAAAACGGCCCGCTCGATCTGAGGCCGGAGCCCGCCGCGCTGGTCGAGATGTCGCGCATGATCCGGGGCATCGAGGCGCTCGGCACCGAGGTGGTGGTGGTGGTGACGCCTCCCCGGGCGCGGGTGGTGCAGTCGCCCGGCCGGGGCTCCGCCGCGCCGCGCTACTGGCTCGATGACCGCGCCGCCTTCGCGGGGATCCTCCAGTGGTTCCGCGCCCAGGGCGCCGATGCGCCGGATCTCATGGAGCTCGGCCTGGAGATGGGCACGCGGGGCGAGCGCATGTTCCGTCCCGAGGACGGCCACCTCACGGCGGCGGGCTCGATCGCCGCCGCGGGGATGATCGCCGACGCCATCCGCGGCCAGGGGAAGTACGCCTGGCTCGGCCAGTCGCCCGCGTCCTTGCGCGTCGACGGCGTGGATCGACCCCGGCCCGGGGCCCTGGCCGCCGAGCTGGCCGAGGTGTGCAAGGCGACGTCGGCGCCGAGCTTCGAGCAGCCTCGCTACGTGCTCGATCGCGCCCCGGTCGACGGCAGCCTGCTGCTCGCGGACGTGCCCGAGCCCGAGGTGGTGATGGTGTCGTCGAGCTTCGGGAATCCGATGTTCTTCCTCCCCCAGGCGCTCGAGGCGGAGATCGACGCGCCCATCCTGAACATCACCTACGCGGGCGGCCGGGTGGCGAGCGCCGCGCGCTCCTGGCTCGAGAGCGAGAACTTCAGGCTCGACAAGCCGGACGTTCTCGTGTGGGTGTTCGGGGTTCACCACCTCTACGGGCAGGCGGCCGCCCACGGGGCCACGCTGGGGAACGCGGAGGGCTTCCGGCAGCTCTGGCCGCTGGTCGACGGCGGCTGCAACGACGCCAACGCCGCGCGGGTGCTGAGCCTTCGCGACGACGGCACGCTGCTGCCGGCCACCGAGGCCGCCGTGCCCACGCGCGGGCACTACGTGGTGGTGGAATCGGAGACGCTGCGCGCCGTCGACTTCTCCCTCCGCATCACCTACGACGGCGGCGCCTCCGAGACGGTACGGCTCCCCCCCGACGAGCGGGCGCCGTTGCGCCCCTCGGCGATGCTCGCCCTCAACGACGCGATGCGCGAGGCCCGCATCATCCGGATCGTCACCCCCGAGGGCACCAAGCTCGATGATGTCAAGGCGCGCGTGTGCCGCGCCACCAACCCGGCGCTCGCGCCCTAGGCCGTCTCGAGGGCGCTCAGGATCTCGTTCTCCTCGAGCACGCGGCTGGTGGCCTTGGCCCGGGCGCGGATGGCGCTCACCCGCGCCGGCGTGGGCTCGTAGCCGCGCTGGCGGAGCCAGAACACGATGTTGGAGTCGCCCGCCATGTGCCCGATCTCGATCTCCTGGCGTCGACCGAACCAGCCGGCCGGCACGCCGCTGTACACGCGATCGGCGAGCCAGTCGGCGCCCTTGTTGATGGCCTTGATGATGGCGGCGGCGTGTACACCAGTGCCGGTGCGGAAGGCGTCCTTCCCGAAAACCGGGTAGCTCACCGGGATCGGCACGTTGCAGGCGCGCGATCCCAGGTCGACCAGCTCGCCGAGGCGCGTGAGGTCGCCGTCGTGCCAGCCCATCAGCTTGAGGTTGACCAGCAGCAGGTCGAGCGAGGTGTTGCCCACGCGCTCGCCCACGCCGAGCACGCACCCGTGTACGCGATCGACACCCACCTCGCAGGCGGTGATGGCGTTGGACAGGCCGTAGCCGCGATCGTTGTGCCCGTGCCAGTCGACTCGCACCGCGCGGCCCGACTCGGCGATCACCGATCGGGTGAAGGCCACGAGGTTGCGCACGCCGGTGTCGGAGGCATGGCCGCAGGTGTCGCACACGCAGAGCCCGTCGGCGCCCTCCTCGATGGCCGCGAGAAACAGGTGGCGCAGCGTTTCCGGGTGGGCGCGGGTGGTGTCCTCGGTGACGAAGGTGGCGGGGAGACCATTCTGTTTCGCCAGCCGGATCGAGTCGCGCGTGCGCTTCTCGAGCAGGTCGACGTCCCAGCCCTCGGCGTAGAGGCGAATCGGCGAGGCGCCGAGGAAGGCCATCACCTCGATGGGCACGCCGGTCTTCTGCGAGATCTCCACGATGGGCGTGATGTCGTTGGCGTGGGTGCGCGCGGCGCAGTTGGCGAGGATGGGGAGCTTCTCGTCGCGGATCAGCTCGGCCAGCCGCGTGACGTCGGCCACGGCGCGGGGACCGGCCCCGGGCAGGCCGATGTCCACCACGTCGACGCCGACCTTCGACATGAGCCGCACCATCTCGAGCTTCGCCTCGATGGGCGGGTCGGTGACGGAGGGGCACTGGACGCCGTCGCGCAGCGTCTCGTCGACGATCAGCACGCGCCTCGGCGGGGCGGGCTGCGCCGCGCCACGCAGGTTCCAGTCGTAGATGACCTCGCTCTCGTCGACGTTGTCCAAGGGGCCTCCCGGGAAGGGGGCGCGACTATCCGCCGACGCGCCGCCGCGACAGGCCCCAGCCCACCGCCGCCATCACGCTGGCGAGCGAGAGGCCGCCGTCCCAGCCGCAGCCACAGCCTGCCGCCTCCACGGTGTAGCCCTGCGCGAGGAGGGCCGTGCTGCCGTCCGGCGCCGCCACCGTCACGTCGTGTACGCCCTCGGGCAGGGCCGTCGGGATGCGGCCGGTGATGGTCTGCTCGTTGGCCGCGATGGCGCCGGAGAGCTCGAGCCCGCCCACCAGCACGCGGGTGCCGTCTACGAAACCGTCGCCCACCAGCGTCACCGCCTCGGCCACGCCCACCTCGCTGTGGTTGGGCGTGATGCTGTACAGCAGCAGGTCGGCGTCGGTGTCGGTGTCGGTGTCAGTGTCGGTGTCGGTGTCGCTATCGGTGTCGGTGTCGGTGTCGGTGTCGGTGTCGGTGTCGGCGTCGCCCCAGGTGAGCCGCATGATCCAGTCGCCCTTCACCCCGAAGTCCTTGTTCGTTCCCCAGCCCACGCCCGACGCGTAGATGAGGTTCCGGTCCTCGTAGTCAAGACCGTCGTCGTTGGCGATCGTAGGCGAGCTGCTGTGGCCGTTGAAGCACATCACCACCGCGATGTTGCCCTCGGTGATCTCGGGGAGGTCGACCTCGGCCTCGTCGAAACTGAATGAGCCGAGCTGGTCGGTCTCGCCGGTGAAGAAACCCGCCTCGATGCCGAGGCGCTCCTCGGGGATGTTGTCGGCGTCGACCGTCCACAGCGCCACGTCGAAGTAGCCGTCGCCGTCGGGACCGATGAACACCTCCACGTACTCCGGCGTGAAGGGGTAGTCGGAGGACTTGGGCACGTACACCGAGGCCCAGCACTCCCCGTCGATGAAGCCTTGCTGGAAGGTGACCGTGCAGTCGGCCCCGCCGACGTCGCACTCGTCGTTCTTCAACTCGCCCGCCAGCGCCACGCCCAGGAAGATGATCATGCGCGGCAGTGTACCGCGGCGAGCGCTAGTACACGCTGCCGGTCACGCCGGTGAACTCGAAGGCGATGGAGAGGGCGTCGTAGGTGCCGTCGCCGTCGCTGTCGATGTCGGCGAGACTCCAGGCCAGGTCGGGATCGTAGCCCTCGGCGGCGGCGATCTCCTCCATCAGCGTGGCGGGGAGCGCGAAACCCATGGTCCCGGCGATGCTCGCGTCGTCGGCGGTGCCCACGCCGTAGACCGGCGTGGCGTTGGTCAGCGTGAAGCCACCGGCCTCGAACGACGCGCTCGCCACGGTGATCGACCAGGTGCTCGACGCGATCACCACCGTGCCCACCTCGGTGCTGTGGCCGCTGCTGTCGATGGCGCTGCCGGCGTCGAAGGCCTCCGATCCCGAGTAGTTGTCGGCCACGTTGCCGTCGGTGTCGGTGGCGCTGAGGATGCCGCCGTACACGTCGGGGTCTTCGCACCAGTCGTCGACGTTCCACAACTGCACGATGATGACGCTGGTGGTGGTGGCCATCGCGTCGACGATCGAGTCGTCGAGCGACGACTTGATGACGCTGAGCACGTTGTCGCTGGTGCCATCGCCGTCGAGGTCGAGACCGTCGCGACTGCCCGCCACTTCGAGGGTCTCGACGACGTAGGTGAAGTCAGGGCCGCTCGGGGGGCAGCTCGCGGTGCCGGTGTCCACGTCGGTGTCGGTGTCGGTGTCGGTGTCGGTGTCGCTGTCGGTGTCGCTGTCGAGGTCGCCGTCACCGTCGGCGTCGATGTCACCGTCACCGTCGGCGTCGGTATCGGTGTCGGTATCGGTGTCGGTGTCGGTGTCGGTGTCGCTGTCGCTGTCGGTGTCAGCGTCGGTCTCGACTGCGCTGTCCTCCGAGGAACCCTTGGGGTCGTCCTCGCCGCCGCTGTAGGTCTCGGAGCAGCCGGCAAGCAGCAACGCGGATACGACGTAGCGAGACATGAACGCTCCAGATCGGGCGGGAGATACAGGAGGCTCTCCCCACTGTCAAGCGAATCCTTCGCGCTACTGCATGTAGCCGGCGGCCTCGAGCATCTCGATCATGTCGGCGTCTTCGTCGCCAAGGGCCGACGGGTCCCTGGTCTGGGCTGCTTCCACGCGCCGGGCAGTCGCCGCGAAGTTCGCGTCGGGGTCGAGCGGCAGGCGGACGCCCTCGCCGGGGTCGGCCCGCAGGTCGAACTGGAAGAACTCGCCGTCCATCCACATCAACTTCGACCAGCCGCTCCACCGGGCGAGGCTGACTGAGCCGAAGGCCCGCTCCAGGCTGTGGATGTGGCGGCGCACGTGGGGCCACGCGGGAAGCTCGACGGCCGGGAGCGGCTCGGGCAGCGTGCCGTCGCGGAGCAGGCGGTACACCGCCACGGCCGGGAAGGGCTCGGGCAACGCCTCCACATCGACGCCCTGGGCGGCGACGAAGACGCGGGCGTTGGCCTCCCAGGCGTAGAAGCCGTGGTCGACCAGGTCGTGCTCGCCGATGAACTCGCCGTGGTCGCTGGTGACCACCACGCGGCAGTTTGCGCCGCACCAGCCCGTCTCCCGGACCGCGCGCAGCACCTCGCCGACACCCTTGTCGGCTCGCTCGATGCCGTAGTCGTACACGTCGGTGATGTGGCCGAGGAACTGCTCGCGATCTTCCTTCGAGATGCGGCCTTCGAGGATTTCCCGCCAGGGGCTGTCGAGCCGGGTGTTGTCGAACTGGAGGCGCCCGCGCCGGGGCAGGTAGGCGTGGTCTCGCGGCACGCCCTTCCACGGGCGGTGGGCCTCGGCCAGGTTCACCACGAGGAACAGGGGACCGCCCAGCGGTTCGAGCTCGCGGCGGATCAACTCCCGGAGGCGGTCGACGAGCTCCGGCCAGTCGAGATCGCCGAACGCCCGGGCCGCGTACACGTGGGTGAAGCCCTGGGCCAGGCCCGTCGGCCCCGACACCACCGGGTTCCCCGCGAGCAGCACCGTCTGGTAGCCGCGCAGGCGCATCTGCTCGGCGAGGGTCTCGACCTCCGACTTGAGCTTGTGGGTGGTGATGCCGCTGCCGCGTGGATCCTTCACCTCGCCGCGGTACTCGTGCGCGCCATGCTCGAGCGGCCCCTGACCGGTGAAGAAGCTCGCGTGCGAGGGAAGGGTCCAGCTGCCGGGCACGTACGCGCGGCACGTGGACACGGCGCCCGGGGCACGGGCGAATGCCTCCAGCCCCGGCGTGGTGGAGCGCGCGTAGCCGCAGAGCGAGGTGTGGTCGGCGCGCACGTTGTCGGTGACGATGAGCACCACGCCGTCGCGAGGGCCGGGGAGCGGACCGGCGTCGCCCTCGCGGTACGCGGCGCGGTAGGCCCCGGCCGCGCCCCCCACCGCGAGGAGAAGGAGGCCGAGAGCGAGGAACACGCGCCAGCGACGCACAGCGAGCGCATATCGAGCGGTTAGGCGTCGCGGGATGCTCCTCGAACTGAAGCAGGCGGGGATCCGCTTCGGCGGCCTCCGGGCCGTGGCCGACCTCGACCTCGCCATCCCGCCGGGCGGCCTCTATGGACTCATCGGGCCAAACGGTGCTGGCAAGACGACGGTGTTCAACCTCGTCACCGGGATCTACAGCCCGACCGAGGGCGACATTCGCCTGGAAGGGCGATCGATCGTGGGGCTCGGACCGGCCCGCGTGGCCGCGAGCGGCATCGGGCGCACCTTCCAGAACATCCGCCTCTTCGGCGGCCTGAGCGTGGCCGAGAACGTGAAGGTGGCGATGAACCGGCACCTCCACGGGAGCCTGCTCGAGTCGATCTTCCGCGCGCCCCGCTACTGGGCCGACGACCGCGCCCTCTGCGACGAGGCCGCGCGCCTGCTCGACGCCTTCGGCCTGGCCGGCGTGGCCAACCTCGGCGCCGAGGAGCTGCCCTACGGGCTGCGCCGTCGCCTCGAGATCGCCCGGGCTCTCGCGACACGCCCCAAGCTCTTGTTGCTCGACGAGCCGGCCGCCGGGATGAACCCCTCGGAGAGCGACGACCTGATGCACCTCATCCGGTGGACGCGCGACACCTTCGGGGTCACCGTACTGCTGATCGAGCACCACATGCCGGTGGTGATGGGCATCTGCGAGCGCATCACCGTGCTCGACCACGGCGCCCGCATCGCCGAGGGCACGCCCGAGCAGATCCGTCGCGACCCCACGGTGATCGAGGCCTACCTCGGGGCCGAGGCGGCACACGCATGAGCGCCTCGCTGTCGATCCGCAACCTCGACGTGTACTACGGGCAGATCCACGCGCTGCGCGACGTGAGCGTGGAGGTGAAGAACGGCGAGATCACCACCCTGCTCGGGGCCAACGGCGCCGGGAAGACGACGCTCCTACGCACCATCTCGGGACTCTTGTCCCCGCGCCGGGGGAACGTGGTGCTCGACGGGGTCGACCTTGCCGGTCGCGAGGTACACGACATCGTGGCGGCCGGCATCTCCCAGTCCCCCGAGGGACGGCAGGTCTTCCCCAACCTGTCGGTGAAGGAGAACCTCGAGCTCGGCGCCTACAGCCGCCGCGACAAGGACGGCATCTCCCGGGACTACGAGCACGTGCTCGACCTCTGGCCGCGACTGCGGGAGCGCCTGGGGCAGCGCGCGGGCACGCTCTCGGGCGGGGAGCAGCAGATGCTCGCGATGGCGCGGGCGATGATGGCGCGACCCAGGGTGCTGCTGCTCGACGAGCCCTCGCTCGGGCTGGCGCCGGTGATCGTCGCTGGCATCTTCGACACCATCCAGACCATCAACGCCGAGGGCACCACCGTGCTCCTGGTCGAGCAGAACGCCCACCTGGCGCTCAAGATCGCGCACACCGCCTACGTGCTCGAGACGGGCAGCATCGCGCGGACGGCGCCCGCGCGCGAGCTCCTGGACGATCCCTCGATCCGCGAAGCCTACCTGGGGGGTTGATGCTCCTGTTGATCGCCTGCCAACCCGAGGATGCCCTCGGTCGCGATAGCAGTACAGTTGGCGACAGCGACGGGCGGCCCGATAGCGCCGAGACCGGCGACACCGGCGACACCGGCGAGCCCGGGCCCAGCGAGGCCGACAGCGTCGTCGTGGTCTACAACCCTGCCGCCGAGGGGAGCCTCGACGTCGCGGAAGCCTACGCCGCCTTCCGGGGGGTGTCGCGACTCTGCGCCGTGGAGAGCACCACCGCCGACACGCTGGCCGGCGCCGACTACCCCGCCTTCGTCGACGCCGTGTTCGCCTGCACCGACGAGAGCACTGTCTACCTGGTGCCGGTGTACGGCGTGCCCTACAAGGTGAGCGACCGCATCGCCGACATCAGCGGCAACGGCGTCGCCACGGTATCGCTCGACGCCCTGCTGTTCTTCGGGCCCGGCTCGGTCGACAGGGTGTCCGCCGACT
>VGRQ01000141.1 GCA_016875315.1 Deltaproteobacteria bacterium
GAGCTAACCGCAAGGAGGCAGGCGCCAACGGTCTGTTCGATGATTGGGGTGAAGTCGTAACAAGGTAGCCGTAGGGGAACCTGCGGCTGGATCACCTCCTTTCAGGAGACCCAGTGAGCACCCTTCGGGGCGTCTCACCAGGTATGAACCCAAGTGACTGCTACCAATCTTTGAGAGACCGACGAGCATAGCGCTGGACGATGGGCTGTAGCTCAGGTGGTTAGAGCGCGTGCCTGATAAGCACGAGGTCGGCAGTTCAAGTCTGCCCAGCCCAACCAGCTCAGCTCGCCCGCCTCCACGAGAGGAGGGCACCCGTCTCCGGGGGCATAGCTCAGCTGGGAGAGCACGTGCTTTGCAAGCACGGGGTCAGCGGTTCGAACCCGCTTGCCTCCACCAACGGTCTACGACTTTCTCTTTCAAAATTTGCGCGAGGATGGTGGAAGGCGGGGTGACGGAGCCGAGAGGTTCCTGTCGCCCGGCTGGAGAACTCGAAATTGGGTCAAGTTGTAAAGGGCAAGCGGTGGATGCCTTGGCACCAGGAGGCGATGAAGGACGCAGGAGCCTGCGAAACGCCCCGTCGAGCTGGCAAGCGAGCGACGACACGGGGATATCCGAATGGGGAAACCCAGCCCGGGTCATGCCGGGCTACCCGAGAGGGAGCCAACGCGGGGAACTGAAACATCTCAGTACCCGCAGGAGAGGAAATCAAACGAGACTCCCGTAGTAGCGGCGAGCGAACCGGGACGAGCCCAAACCAGTCCAGTGCAAGCGTGCAGGCGTTGCTGGACCGGGGTTGTGAGACATGCTGGCCGGGGCTGCATCCCCGGCGCGGAGTGAGAAACCGAGCACGTAGCGGAAGCGCCTGGGAAGGCGCGGCGCAGAGGGTGACACCCCCGTACGCGAAACGTGAGCGGCTCCGCGGGCATGCACTCGAGTACCATGGGGCACGAGCAACCCCGTGGGAAGCTGGGGGGACCACCCTCCAAGGCTGAGTACTACCAGGTGACCGATAGTGAACGAGTACCGTGAGGGAAAGGTGAAAAGCACCCCGAGAGGGGGGTGAAAAGACCCTGAAACCGCTTGTCTACGAACTGTAGGAGCCACGCCTGCTTGCCAGGTGGGGCGACTGCGTACCTTTTGCATAATGAGTCAGCGAGTTGCCCGTTGCAGCGAGGTTAAGCCGCGAGGCGTAGCCGCAGGGAAACCGAGTCTGAAATGGCGTCGAGTTGCACCGGGCAGACCCGAATCCAAGTGATCTATCCATGGCCAGGCTGAAGCGTGGGTAAAACTGCGTGGAGGGCCGTATCCACCGAAGTTGAAAATTCGGGGAATGAGCTGTGGATCGGAGTGAAAGGCTAATCAAACTTGGGAATAGCTGGTTCTCCCCGAAAGGCATTTACGTGCCGCCTCGGGTAGCACCGACGGGGGTAAAGCACTGAATGGGCTAGGGGGACACCCGTCCTACCAAACCCAATCAAACTCAGAATTCCGTCGAGTGGCGCCCGGGAGTGAGACAGCGGGGGATAAGCTTCGTTGTCGAGAGGGAAAGAGCCCAGACCGTCGGCTAAGGTCTCCAAGTACGCGCTAAGTGGTCGAGGATGTGAGGGAACATAGACAACCAGGAGGTTGGCTTAGAAGCAGCCACCCTTCAAAGAAAGCGTAATAGCTCACTGGTCAAGTTGCCTCGCGCCGTAAATATAACGGGGCTCAAGCGCGTCACCGAAGCCACGGATTGCACCGCGAGGTGCTCTGGTAGGGGAGCGTTCCTGCTGCAGCGAAGCCGGCTGGCGATGGCCGGTGGAGCGGCAGGAAGTGCGAATGCTGACATGAGTAGCGATAAACGAGGTGAAAACCCTCGTCGCCGGAAGCCCAAGGTTTCCTGTCCAAGGACAATCCGGGCAGGGTTAGTCGGCCCCTAAGGCGAAGCCGATAGGCGTAGTCGATGGGAAGCAGGTTAAAATTCCTGCACCGGCAGCATGGAGCGGAGCGGGGACGGAGGAGGGCAGGTCGGCCCGGCGGTGGAATGCCGGGTGCAAGCGTGTAGGCGGCTCGCGTTGGAACAAAACGCGCGGGCAACGCCGAGGCGTGATGCCGGTGCCTTCGGGCGCCAGCGACTGATCCCAAGCTCCCGAGAAAAGCCGCGTCCCGCGTTGATGTGCTGCCGACCGTACCGCAAACCGACTCAGGTGGGCAGGTGGAGAACACCGAGGCGTTTGAACGAACTCTGGTCAAGGAACTCGGCAAATTGACACCGTAACTTCGGGATAAGGTGTGCCCTGGCGTGTGAAGGCCCTCGCGGCCGGAGCGTGCCGGGGTTGCAACAAAGAGGTGGTAGCGACTGTTTACCAAAAACACAGGCCTGTGCGAAGCCGCAAGGCGACGTATACGGGTTGACGCCTGCCCGGTGCTGGAAGGTCAAGGGGAGAGGTCAGCGCAAGCGAAGCTTCGAACCGAAGCCCCAGTAAACGGCGGCCGTAACTATAACGGTCCTAAGGTAGCGAAATTCCTTGTCGGGTAAGTTCCGACCTGCACGAATGGCGTAACGACTTCCACACTGTCTCGACCAGGGATTCAGCGAAATTGACATTGGGGTGAAGATGCCCCATACCCGCAGCAAGACGGAAAGACCCTGTGAACCTTTACTCTAACTTGGCAGCGGCATTCGATTCAGCTTGTGTAGGATAGGTGGGAGGCTGTGAACCCGGGGCGCTAGCTCAGGGGGAGCCAACCTTGAAATACCACCCTGGCTGTGTTGGATGCCTAACCCGGCCCTCGTGGCGGGGACACTGCCTGGCGGGGAGTTTGACTGGGGCGGTCGCCTCCCAAATAGTAACGGAGGCGCGCAAAGGTCCCCTCAGCCTGATTGGAAACCAGGCGAAGAGCGCAATGGCACAAGGGGGCTTGACTGCGACTCCGACAGGAGGAGCAGGTGCGAAAGCAGGCCATAGTGATCCGGCGGTCCCACGTGGGAGGGCCGTCGCTCATCGGATAAAAGGTACTCCGGGGATAACAGGCTTATCACGCCCAAGAGTTCACATCGACGGCGTGGTTTGGCACCTCGATGTCGGCTCATCGCATCCTGGGGCTGGAGCAGGTCCCAAGGGTTTGGCTGTTCGCCAATTAAAGCGGTACGCGAGCTGGGTTCAAAACGTCGTGAGACAGTTTGGTCCCTATCTGCTGTGGGCGCAGGAGAGTTGAGAGGAGCTGTCCTTAGTACGAGAGGACCGGGATGGACGTCCCTCTGGTGTTCCGGTTGTCGCGCCAGCGGCACCGCCGGGTAGCCACGGACGGACGGGATAACCGCTGAAAGCATCTAAGTGGGAAGCCCCCCTCGAGACCAGCTCTCCCCTGAAGGGCCCTGGTAGACCACCAGGTCGATAGGCGGGACGTGCAGGCGCGGCAACGCGCGCAGCGAACCCGTACTAATTGCCCGCTCGACTTGGCCCTCTTTCGAGTTTCTCCGCCCGCCCAACCGGCGGGCCACGGCGCCGCGCGAGCACCCGCTCGCGGCGCCCCGCCTTCCCCAGCCTCGCGCGCCACCCTGGCCGGTGGTGATAGCGGAGGGGCCCCACCCGTTCCCATCCCGAACACGGAAGTTAAGCCCTCTCGCGCCGATGGTACTGCAGCCTCGCAGCTGTGGGAGAGTAGGTAGCTGCCGGCCTCCCCAACACCCTCCCATGGGTGGACCGCCCCCGTCGAGCACTCGAGGCTCCGGGGGCGGTCGTATTTTTGGCCTTGATGCGTCGCAAGCGCGCTGTGCTCGTATTTCGCGGTGCCGCTTGACGTCGGCAGGCATTTTCGATTCGGCGTGCAGGTGACGGACGTCCGTCGCCGGGTCGGGTGGCCGCTGCAGTAATTCCAGTCACTTGACGGTGGCACGCCTCTGGCACTCGGCGCGGCGCGGAGGCGAGTGCCGTGGTGGACGTCAACAATCGATATCGCGTGGGGGGCACCGTCTACGGCGCGGTCCTCTGCGGCGTGGAGGCGGTTCGGGTGGAGGTGGAGGTCGACCTCCTCCGGCGCTTGCCCTGCGTGGTGATCGTCGGCTTGCCCTCGCCCAGCGTGCGGGAGTCGGCCGAGCGCGTGCGCTCGGCCATCCAGGGGGCGGGCCTCGAGTTCCCGCGGAGCCGGGTGGTCATCAGCATGGCTCCGGCCAGCCTGCGCAAGGAGGGCACCGGCTTCGACCTGCCCGTGGCCATCGGCATCCTGGCCGCTCACGGCGTGGTGAGGGCCGATGCGGCGGGCCGGTGGCTGCTCGCGGGGGAGCTCGCGCTCTCGGGCCTGCTGCGCCCGGTCCGCGGGGCGCTGGCGATGGCCTGCCTGGCCCGCGAGCAGGGCATGGCGGGGCTCATCGTGCCCGAGGAGAACGGCGCCGAGG
Source organism: Deltaproteobacteria bacterium (assembly GCA_016875315.1). Classification (GTDB taxonomy): domain Bacteria; phylum Myxococcota_A; class UBA796; order UBA796; family SXON01; genus SXON01. The sequence goes on from VGRQ01000141.1 coordinate 4,379, forward strand.
CGGCGCTGGTGCCCGGGCTCGAGGTGCGCGTCGCGCGCACGCTGCTCGACGTCGTGCAGCACCTCAACGGCGACGCGGAGCTTCCGGCGCCCGCCGAGGGGGAGCGCGCGCCCGAGGCGCCCCCGCTCGACCTGCGCGACGTGCGCGACCAGCCTCTCGCTCGCTTCGCGCTGGAGGTGGCGGCGGCGGGTGGGCACAACTTGCTGCTGGAGGGCCCGCCCGGCTGCGGCAAGACCATGCTCGCCGCTCGCCTGCCGGGGATCCTCCCCCCGCTGGCGCCCGAAGAGGCCCTCGAGTGTACCCGCATCCACTCGATCGCCGGCCTGCGCAGCGAGGGCCAGGGCATGATCGGATCGCGGCCCTTCCGCGCGCCGCACCACTCCGTGTCCACCGTCGGCTTGCTCGGCGGGGCGGACTTGCGCCCCGGCGAGGCCTCCCTCGCCCACAACGGCGTGCTGTTCCTCGACGAGTTCCCCGAGTTCAGGCGCGACATCCGCGAGGGCCTCCGGGGGCCCCTGGAAGACCGCCGCATCGTGCTCACCCGTGCCTCGGGGACGGTCTCTTTCCCGGCGGGCTTCTCGCTCGTGGCCGCGGCCAACCGGTGCCCGTGCGGGTACTTCGGGCACCCCCGGCAGGCGTGCCGTTGCTCGCCGCCCGAGCGGCAGCGATACCGCAGTCGCCTCTCCGGCCCCATCCTCGACCGGATCGACTGTCGCCTCCTGCTGTCGCCGGTCGCCGCCGACGCCCAGTTCGACGGCCGCGAGGGCGAGGCCTCGGCCACGGTGCGGGCTCGCGTGGTGTCGGCCCGGGCGAGGCAGTCGGAGCGCAACGGCCCGGGAGTCAGCAACGCCGCCCTCCCCGCCGACCAGCTCGCGAGCCGAGTCCTTGCCAGCCCGGCGTCGCTCTCGGCGCTGGTCGACCATGTCGACCGCGCGGGGACCAGCGCCCGGGCCGCCAAGCGCGTGCTCCGCGTCGCCCGCACCGTGGCCGACATCGAGGGCGCCGCGCACGTCGAGCCCTGCCACGTCGAGTCGGCGCTGCAACTCCGCGTGGACGGCCTTCCCGAGGAGGCGCCATGAGCCCTTCCTGCGAGAGCGCCGTCGTCGAGCTGGTGGTCGACCGCGTGGAAGACGGCGTGGCCGCCGTCGAGGTGCCCGGCGGCAAGGTGGTCGACGTCCTCGCGCTGGTGCTCCCCGCGCCGCTGCGGGAGGGCGACCGCATCCAGGTGTGCGTCGTCGAGACGCCCCGCAACTTCTCCAGTTCGCGGGGGGCCCTCGGGCGCCTGGTGCGGGCGGAGTGTCCCAACAACCAAAAGGAGTCAACGTGTCTGAAGAAATGATGAACAAGAAGGCCGCCCTGCTCGCGGCGATGGCCGGCATCGAGAAGACCTTCGGCAAGGGCGCGGTCATGCGTCTCGACGGCCCCCCCGAGGCGGTGGAAGTCATCCCCACCGGGAGCATCGGCCTCGACCTCGCCCTCGGCGTCGGCGGCTACCCGCGCGGGCGCATCGTGGAGATCTACGGGCCCGAGGCCAGCGGCAAGACCACGCTCACCCTGCACGCGATGGCGGAGGTGCAGCGCCTCGGCGGCACGGCCGCTTTCGTCGACGCCGAGCACGCGCTCGACCCCAGCTACGCGAGCCGACTCGGCGTGAAGCTGCCGGAACTGGTGGTCTCGCAGCCCGACAGCGGCGAGCAGGCCCTCGACATCGTCGAGGCCTTCGTGCGCTCCTCGGCCGTCGACCTGGTGGTCGTCGACTCGGTGGCCGCGCTGGTGCCGCAGGTGGAGCTCGAGGGCGAGATGAGCGACGCGCAGGTGGGCGTGCAGGCCCGGATGATGTCCAAGGCGATGCGCAAGCTCACGGGGATGGCGTCGCGCAGCAAGACCACCGTCATCTTCATCAACCAGGTGCGCCAGAAGATCGGCGTCAGCTTCGGCCCGAGCGAGGTGACCACCGGCGGCAACGCGCTGAAGTACTACGCCTCGGTGCGCATCGACGTGCGCCGCATCGGCCAGGTGAAGATGGGCGAGGAAGTCGGCGGCAACCGCACGCGGGTGAAGATCGTCAAGAACAAGCTGGCGCCGCCGTTCCGCAGCGTGGAGTTCGACCTTCTCTTCGGCAGGGGCATCAACAACACTGCCGAGTTGCTCGACCTCGCGGAGTCGCAGGGCGTGGTGTCGAAGTCGGGGGCCTGGTTCTCGCTCGGCGAGACCAAGCTCGGTTGCGGTCGCGAGAAGGCGATGGAGACGATCGACGGCAGCCCGGAGATCGCCGCCCGCCTGCGCACGCTGATCCGCCCCGACCGGCTCGCGCTCGCGCCGCCTGCCGAGGCCTAGCCCTCCCCGCGCGCGGGCGTCACCAGGCGCCCGCGCCTCGTCTCGTCGACGATGGCGCCGCCCTCGGCCACCAGCGTGCCGCCGGCGTACACCTGGTCGGGCTTCGGTGCCACCCGCTGGCCTACGAAGGGGCTCCAGCCCACGCGCGAGAGCACCTGTGCTGCCGTGAAGCGCACCAGCTCCTTCTCGGCGAACACCACGAGGTCCGCGTCGAAGCCAACCTCCACGCGACCCTTTCGCGCGAAGCCGAAGATCCGGGCCGGGTTCTCCGCGCAGAGCTGCACCACCCGCTCCATCGGGACGCGACCCTGCTTCACGGCCGCCACCAGGAGCGGGAAGATCGTCTCGACACCCGGCATGCCCGAGGGCGCGCTCGCGTAGTCCTGCTCTTTCTCCTCGCGCGTGTGGGGGGCGTGGTCGCTGCCCACCGTGTCGACGAGGCCGCGCTTGAGTGCCGCCCACATCGCCCGCCGGTCGACTTCTGGCCGGATCGGCGGGTTGACCTTGCCGAAGTTGCCGAGAACGTTGTCGGTTGACAGCCAGAGGTGGTGCGGAGACACCTCGGTGGTGATCGGGAGACGGCCGCGCACGGGCTCGAGGACCTCGAGCTCGGCGGCGGTCGACACGTGACAGACGTGCACGGGCCGCGGGTGAGCGCGGGTGAGCTCGACGAGGCGCATCACTGCCGCCCGGGCCGCCTCGGCCGGCCGGCTGTCGTGGTGGGTGGGGGGCGTGCGACCTGCCCAGGACTCGCGGTAGCGCTCCAGCACGCGCTCGTCCTCGGCATGCACGCCCATCAGCGCGCGGGTGTGCTCGAAGAAGCGCACGAGCGTGGCGTCGTCGACGAGGAGGGGGCCGGTCGATGCCCCCATGAACACCTTGATGCCGCAGGCGAGCGGCGCCGGCCCGTCGGCGAGCGCCTGGGCCTCGCCGACGTTGTCGGCGGCCGCGCCCACCCAGATCCCGAAGTCGGCGAGCGAGCGAGCCTCGGCGAGCGCTCGCTTCTCGGCGAAGTCGGCGCGCGTGAGCGTGGGCGGCCGCGTGTTGGGCATGTCGCAGACGGTGGTCACGCCGCCAGACACCGCCGCGCGCGACCCGCTCTGCCAGTCTTCCTTGGCGGGGTGGCCCGGGTCGCGGAAGTGAACGTGGGTATCGACGAAGCCGGGGACGACGAATCGCCCGATCGCCGAGATCTTCCGGCGGGCAGGCCCCGCGGGTCGTGTTCCGATGTACACGACGCGGCCGTCTTCCACGCAGATGTCGGCCACCCGCCGCCCCTTGCCGCTGATGAGCGTCCCGTCTTCGATGACAAGGTCGTACACGGAAGATCCCGTCGCGACTGGCTAGGTAACCGATCCGCCGGGCCGGGGCGCGATATGGCGTGCCGCCGATGCTCGACCGCCTGTTGCTCCTCGCCGGCCCTCCCTTCGGGCCCGCGTTGTTCCGGGGCGTCGAAGCTCGCCTGCACACGCTCGCGCCCTCCCTCCGCGTCGAGAGCCTTGGCGTCCCGCTGGGCGACGGCCCGCCCTTCGCGCCGGAGGCGGCAGGGGCGCTGATCTTCGCGCATGGCCTCGCCATCCCGGCGGCCCTGCGCTCGGGGGCCGGGGCGCTCATCCTGTCGAATGGGCCGATCACCCGGCTGGATCCAGCCACGCGCGCGCTGGCCGCCCTGGGCCCGGCGCTGTTGCCGCTGCTGCATCCCGCGCTCTGGCTGCGCTGGTTGCACTCCTCGGCGGGCCTTCGCCGCGCCGTGGCCAACCCCTACGCGATGGACCGCGACACGGTTGCCGCGCTCTGCGGCGCCCCCGTCGCCGGGCACGAGGGGCGCCGGCGGGTGGCGGCGTACCTGCGCTGGCTGCCGAGCGCCGTGCCCGGCCCCGCTCCCGAGTGCCCGACCTGGGCGCTCTGGGGGGATGAAGACGCGCTATACCCAACCTCCGAGGCGGATGTCTTCGATGCGCGGGCGGGTGGTGGTCGCGTGGCCTGGTTGCCGGGCGGGCGCTTCGCGCACCCCGAGGAGCTTCCCTGGACCGTTGCCGATGCCGTCCTCTCCCGGGCGCGCGAGCTCGCCATGCCGGGTGCCGACGCGCTGCCCACGGCAGCCATGTCGCGATCGGCTGGGCGACGCGCGGGCTCGACGACCTCGGCAAACTGAAATAGCTCCGGTGAACATGTATAGTTCCCCGGATCGCCGCCGCGTGGCACGCGGCTTGCTGCGGTGGCTAGGCGGAGACGCTGTTGCTGGCAGCGGGCAGGTTCACCCCCGCCCGCCCCGCCGCAGGGGGCGCCCGGTTTGGAGGCCGGGCGCCCCCGCCCCCGGCGGGAGTCCTCGATGAGCAGCCTCGACCTGGCCTCGCTCGCCCGGCGCGTCGAGATCGACACGTCAGTGGTGGAGCGCATGGCGCACGCGCGCGACTTGTGGCCGCGGTCTACGCTCGCCCTGGTCGACGGGGAGCTTCCCCCCTCGCCGGAGCTCGTCGCCTTCCCCGCCGACGAGGAGCAGGTGCGCGCCGCGCTCGACTGGGCGGTGGTCAACCGCGTGGCCGTGGTTCCCTGGGGCGCCGGTAGCGGCGTGTGCGGGGCGGCGGCAGGCATGACCGGCTCGCTGGTGCTCGACATGAAGCGGATGGCGCGGGTGGGCGAGGTCGACGCGGCGACCGCCACGGTGCGGGTGCAACCCGGAGTTCTCGGGCAGCACTTCGAGGACGCCCTCGAGCGGCAGGGCTGGGCCTGCCGTCACAGTCCCTCGTCGATCTGGTGTTCGACCGTGGGCGGCTGGGCCGCCTCGCGCTCGGCGGGGCAGTTCTCGAGTCGCTACGGCAAGTTCGACGACATGGTCGCGGCCACGCGCGTCGTGGCGCCGGCCCGCACCTACCGGACCGGCCTCTGGAGCGACGGCACCGACCTCCACCCGTGGGTGCTCGGGAGCGAGGGCGCGCTCGGCGTCATCACCGAGATGCTGGTGCGCGTGGTGCCCCTCCCCGAGGCGCGGTGGCTGCGCGGCTACCGCTTCCCCTCGGTGGCCGCCGCGTGGACGGCGATGCGCGAGCTGATGCAAGCGGAACTGCACCCCTGCGTGTTGCGCCTCTACGATGCCGTCGACACGCGGGTGGGCGGCCGGGGAAAGGGCGCGCGCTCGTCGCCGGGGGTGCTCAAGGGCCTCACCGCGCTGGTCACCGGCGAGATGAGCCTGCGGCTGCCACTGTCGTTGCCTCGGCTGCTCAACGCGCTGGCGCGCTGGGGGGGCGAGGAGTGCGTGCTGGTGGCAGGCTGGGAAGGCGACCCTCGAGTGGTCGAGATCCTGTCGCGACATGGACACGAGATCCTCGCGCGCGAGGGCGCCGACCTCGGCGCCGAGCCGGGGGAGCACTGGTACGCCCACCGCCACGACGTGTCCTACAAGCTCTCGCCCATCTTCTCGCGAGGCGCCTTCGCCGACACGATGGAGGTGGCCTCCACCTGGTCGCGGCTCGCGCAACTCGATCGGGCGGTGCGCGCCGCCCTCGGCGAGGAGTGCTTCGTCATGGCGCACTACTCCCACGCCTACCGCGAGGGATGTAGTATCTACTTCACCTTTGCCGGGGCAGGGAACCTCGACGTGTACGACCGCA
>VGRQ01000142.1 GCA_016875315.1 Deltaproteobacteria bacterium
CCTGCGTCGATGCCCCCGCGGCACCGCCCGCCGCCCCCGTGCTCGGGGCCACCGCCGCCCTCCAGGCGCCGCCGAAGGGCGCCCCCGGCAAGGCGGCGCACTCGCTGGTCTACGTGGAGACGCGCCTGCCCCTGGTGCTCGCCGGGAACAACGGTGACTTCTACACCGGCGTGGGCCTGGTGCTCGACGCGGCCCGGGGACTGGTGCTCGTCGACCGCGACACCGTCCCCCAGATGCTCGCCGACGTGACGGTGGTGGTGGGCGGCACCCTGCGCGTGCCGGCCACGCCGGTGTACTTCCATCCCGAGCACAACTTCGCGATCATCCAGTACGATCCAGCCCTGGTGGGGAGCACGCCGCTCGCCGACGCCCCGCTGGAAGCTGCTCGCCCCCTCACCGGCGACCACGCCTGGCAGGTGGGACTCAACTCCCGGCAGGAACTAGTGTGGAGCGAGACCTCCATCGAGGGATTCCAGCCCTTCACCCTTATTAGTCCCGCCGTCCCCCAGTATCGCGAGTACAACGTCGATCTCGTCGCGACGGTCGACCCGCCGCTCGACAAGGGCGGCGTCATCGTCGACCTCAAGGGCAAGGTGCGCGCTTTCCTCGGCTCCTTCGTCGATGGCAGCGGCAAGGGCCAGTCGGCCAAGTTCATCGGCCTTCCCGTCGACACCTTCGCCGAGGCGGCGCAGGCCCTCGCCGACGGGCGCCCCGCGCCCGCGGCTACGCTCGGCGTGGCATGGAAGCCCATCCCGCTGTCGGTGGCGCAGGACCGCGGGCTGTCGGCCGACGAGGCGGCCACGATGGCCACCGTCGCGAAGTCGCGACGCATCCTCGCCGTCACGTACGTGGCGCCCGACGCCCCCGCTGCGCGGCAGGTCCGGCCCGGCGACCTGCTGCTCTCGGTCAACGGGCGATCCACGTCGTCGTGGCGGACGATCGAGACATCGTTGCACGCCCCCCTCACGCTGGCGCTCTGGCGAGACGGCAAGCGCGTGGCGGAGACCGTGGAGCCCCAGCGCGTGACGACGACCGACATCGACCGCGCGCTGGTGTGGGCGGGGGCGATCCTGCACGCGCCGCACCGCCCGATGGTGATGCAGCAGGGCGTGGCGCCCACCGGCGTGTACGTGTCGTGGCGCTGGTTCGGCAGCCCCAGCGACAAGTACGACCTCGACCCCACCTGGCGCATCGAGGCGGTGGACGACGTGCCCGTCGCCGACCTCGACGCCTTCAAGGCCGCCGTGGCGGGGCGGGCCGACCGCGACCCTGTCCGCCTGCGAGTGATCGACCTCGACGGGCGAACCCGCGTGGTGACGCTGCGCCTCGACCTGGACTACTGGCCTGCCTACGACCTGCGCCGGGTGGACGGGCGGTGGACGCGTAGCGCGTGGTGACCACCCCCCGATGACGATCATCCTCACGCTCCCGACCGCCCTCGCCGGCCCGGTGGAGTGGCGGGCGCTCGGCGGCACGCAGGTCGACGCCGACAGCCACGGCGAGGTGGATCTGGGCCTGCGAAGCGGGCCCTGGGTGGGCGAGATCTACACCGACACCCTCGACCTGCGCTGGGCGCCCACGTGGGACCGGGGACGGGCGGCGATCGGCGTGCGCGCCGAGGCCTTCGCGGCGGGGCTGCTCGTCACGCCGTGGAGCCACGGGGATCCCGACCCCGCCCGGGAACTGACCGCTTCCTACGCCGGTCCGCAGGCCTCGATGGCCTGGTACTTGCCGCGCGGCGGCTGGGTTGGCGTCGACGCGCACGCCCGCTACTGGAGCTTCGGGGCCACCGACAGCACCGAGATCGACGTGCCGGTGCCGCACCTCTCCGCGCGCGGCGCCCTCCAGGGCGGGGTCTGGACGCCAGGCATCGAGCTCCTCGCCGAGGCCGGGCTCTACTGGGCGATGCCCCTGGCCGAGGGCACCACCTACGTGCAAGGCCCCGAGGGAAGCTCCATCGCGCAGGCGGTGGGCAACGGCATCAGCCCCTTCGGTCGGCTGTACGCCCGGGCGCAGGCCGACGCGCAGGTAGCGCCGGGGATCGAGGTGCGGGCCGGGCACGCGCCGGACGTGGGCGCGGTGTACGCGGAGCGAGTGGGCGGGCAGATGCCCTACGTGGTGCCCCTGGCCGGCGCGGCCTGGGGGGAGTTCTGGGCGGAGTCCTATGTCGCGACCCGACTGTCGCTGTCCCTTGGGGACGCCGACGCGGCGCCGGCCAGCGGCGCCAACGCGCGCGAACGCGATGTGTCGCGACAGGAACGCTGGATGCAGCGCTACACCCTGGCCCTCGACATCGCCAGCGTGCTGCCGATCTTCCACGACTGGCCCTACGACCCCTACGGGATGGTGGTGCTCCTGGAGCCGACTTGGAATCCTGCCGAGCTCGGCCTCGCCGCCCGCGCCGAGCTGCGGCGTGGACGCGGCTGGCTCCAGGCGGAAGCGGGCCTCTCCCCCACCCTCGACCACAGCGCCGCCTCCGGCCTGCTCCGCCTCGGCATCGACTGGGGAACCGGGGCGCCGTGGTAGACTCCCCGATGCGCCGAGGCCAGTCCTCCGTGGAGCCCATGCTCGTGTTCAGCGCGGTGATCCTCGTGGCCGTGGGCCTCTGCTACTGGCGTGTCGACGACGTGGTGGCGCTGACGCAGCGGGTGGCCGCATACCTCGAGAGCAGCGAGGGCTTCGACCGGGTGCGCGGATTCCTGGAGGGCGCATGAATCGCCGAGGACAGTCGGTGGTGGAGTACATGCTCGCGGTGGCGGTCCTGGTGGTGGCCCTGGTGGCCGCGTGGACGGTGTTCGCCGAGGGGGTACGAGGCGGCTTCGACAGCGTGCGCAAGACCGTGCAGATGCCGTATCCGTGAACCCAGCCGACGTTGCGCTCGCCGTCCTGATCGCCGGTGCCGTTTATACCGACATCACGACGAAGAAGATCCGCAACGTACACACCTTCCCGGTGATGGCGCTGGGCATCGCGATGGCGCCGTACACGCAGCCCCGCTGGTTCGACGGCGCGCTCGGCCTCCTCGCCGCGATGGCCCTCGCCATCCCCGCCTGGCGTCTCGGCCGGGCCCTGCACGCGGGCGACGTGAAGATGCTCATGGCGGCGGGGGCGCTGCTTGGCCCCGAGGCGGCCATCCGCGCGGTGCTGTTCACCTATATCATAGGTTTCCCCGCCGGGATCGCCGTCCTCGCCTACCGGGGACGGCTTGGCAACCTCTACCGGATGTTCGTCAAGCGCGAGAAGGTGGAGCCCACCGAGGCCATCCACGCGCCGGTGGTGGCGGCCGGCATCCTCGTCGCGCGCCTCCAGCCCTGGCCCAACCTGTGGTAGAAAGGCCCATGCGCCGCGGCCAGTCGACCGTCGAATGGATGCTCCTCGTGGCGGTGATCACCGTGGGCCTCGTTGCCGCAGCGTACGCCTTTCTTCCGGGTTTCTCGCAGGGTGTCGACGGGCTGGAGTCCGACCTCGGCAATCTCTTCGCCCAGGGCGAGCGCGACGGCAGCGGCGACGCCCGGTAGCGCCGGCCGCGAACGCGGTAGACTCCCGCACCCATGAAGAACGTCCGCGCTCTCCTGTTGTCGCTGATCGTGGCGCTCGTCGCCACTTTCGCGCAGTGCCGCTACGTCCACAGCCGCGAGCAGGTGCTGCTCTACGACAGCGAGCCCCTCCAGACGCTGGTCGCGACCGTCGACATTCCCGCCAAGGTGCGCCTCGACGAGACGATGGTGCAGCTCGTCGACGTGCCGCGCAAGTGGCAGCAACCGAAGGCGCTCTCGTCGATGGACGCGATCATCGGGCAGATCTCGAGCGTGCCCATCTTCGCGGGCGAGCAGGTCGTCGCCACCAAGCTCGTGACCGTCGAAGACGCCGGCCTCGCCTTCTACGTGCCCAAGGGCTACCGCGCGCTCGCCATCGCCGTGGACGTCTACAACGCGGTGGGCGGGCACATCCGCCCGGGCAACCACGTCGACATCCTCGGCAGTTTCGACTTCGGCAGCGGCGAGAAATCCGACCTGCGCACCGTCACCCTGCAGCAAGACGTGTGGGTGCTCTCGGTGGTCGACGACATCGGCGCCATCACCGCGCGCGAGGTGGTGCCGCTGCCCGACCCGGAGAACCCCGAGAGCTACGAGCCGCCGCCGGGCCCGTCGGACTTGTTGCAGTCGCAAGCCACCATCACCATCGCGGTGACCCCCGCCGACGCGCAGCGCCTGTCGATGGCGCAGGAGATCGGCCGCCTCGGGGTGGTGCTGCGCTCGCTGTGGGAGAGCGAGACCAAGGTGGAGCTCACCCCCGCCACCGTTCAGACGGTGCTCGGCATGCCCGAGCAGGTGCGATCCCGCACCCGACCGGCGTACCGCCTGATCGAGGGGGGCCTGTGATGTTTTCCCTCATCGCGCTCAGCGCCTACGTCCAGGCCGCCGAGGAGACCGTCCCCGACCAGGTGGTGGTGATCAACAGCCAGGTGGCGATCGACGTGCCCTACGCCTTCGGCGACATCAGCGTGGGCAGCGGCGAGGTGGTGAAGGTCGTCCCCCTGCGCGACGAGAAGCAGTTGTTGCTAGCCGGTCGCGAGGTCGGCACCACCAACGTCATCCTGTTCGACACCCGCGGCGTGCGTCGCGACGAGTTCGAGGTGACGGTCATCCCGGCCAACCTCGCCAAGGTGATGAAGAACGTCCAGGTGCTGCTCGACGACATCGAGGGGCTCTCCTTCAAGATCGTCAACGACCGCATCTACATCCAGGGCGAGGTGTCACTCGACGACGAGCTGCGACGGGTGCAAGACCTCGACGAGAAGGAAAACCTCGTCGAGTCGATGGTCACGCTGTCGCCGGTGTCGCAACGCTTGCTCGCGTCGCTCATCCAGAAGGAGATCGGCACGCCGGGCGTGAACGTGCGCCTCGTGGGGCGGAAGATCATGCTCGAAGGCACGGTCCACAGCGATGCCGCCAGCGCCCGCGCCGAGGCCATCGCCAAGGCCTACTACCCCGACGTGGTCAACGTCCTGGAGATCCGCGAGGTGGAGCGCGTGCCGGGCCAGGCGGAGACGATCGTGCTGGTGGTGCACTTCGTCGAGCTCACCAAGACGCTGACCGACGAGTGGGGCATCCAGTGGACGCCCCTGTCAGGAACCGGCGTGGAGTTCGAATTGTCCTCGTCCAACGACGGCAGCGGCTGGTCCGACGTCACTGGGACGGCCACCGCCAACGTGTCGATGCTCCTCCCGCGGCTGGAGGCCCTGCGCAGCACCGGCTACGTGCGCGTGCTGGAAAACCCCACGGTCTCGGTGAAGAGTGGCGACACCGCGCACATCTTCTCCGGCTCCAAGGTGCCGATCGTCTACCTCGACAACGGCACCAAGGTGGTGGAGTTCATCGACGTGGGCATCACCCTCGACGTGACGCCCTACGCGGCCGGGGCAAGCGTCGACCTCAACATCGGCGTGGAGGTGAGCGCCCTCGGCGAGGTAGCCGCCAACGGCTACCAGTCGGTCGACCTCTCGGAGATCAGCACCTCGCAGTTCTGTCGCGCCGGCGAGAGCATCGTCATCGGCGGCCTCGAACGCCTCAGCGACCGCGTGAACTACAACAAGCTGCCAAGCGGCCTCGACCTCAACGCCGAGGGCATCTTCACGCTCTACCGGTCGAAGGACTACAAGAAGTCGAAGTCGCAGTTCCTCGTGTTCATCACGCCGCAGATCCACGAGTCGTCGAGCACCGCCAACCGCGAGATCCAGGACAAGTTCAACTTGCTGGAGGTCCGGCAGTAATGCCCGCCCGGGTGATCGTGTGCGGCGGCGCTCGCGACGGGCAGGGGCGAAGCACCTTCGTCGTCAACCTCGCGTTCTCCTTGCTCAAGGAAACCCGCGGTCGCGTGCTCATCGTCGACCTCGACCCCAACGGCATCGGCGACACCGCGGCGATGATCGGGCTCGCCGAGGCGCGCACGCTGGTCGACTTCACGCCCTACCTGGCCCAGCTCACGCCGCAGGCCTTCGGGCCCTACCTCGCGGCGCACCCCACCGGGCTCGGCTTCCTCCCCATCGCGGCCAACCTGGAGGGGGCGCTGAAAAGCTCGCCCGACGCGGTGCGCAAGGCCCTCGATCTGCTCGCGCATATCTGTGACTACGTGGTGGTCGACGCGGGGAGCGGTTGCGACCCGGTGAACATCGCGGCGCTGGAACGCGCTGCCGGCATCCTCCTCGTCACCTCGGCCTCGCCCACCGCGCTCTCGGCGGCTCGCCGCTTCGCCGACCGGCTCCAGGCCCTGCACTTCCCGCAGCAACTGGTGAAGTTCGTCGTCAACGCCCACGACGAGAGCCTGCTCAGCAAGGAGGCGGTGGCCAGCCGGCTGGGCCGCGCCGCGCTGGTGGTGTTGCCGAAGGACGACAAGCTCTGCGGCGAGGCGATCAACAAGGGCAATCCCTTCGTGCTCGACCAGCCCCGGGCCACCCTGTCGCGGGTGTACGACGAGTTCACGCGGCAGTGCGTGGAGAAGGGCATCTTCGACCAGCTCGCCGCCGTGGCGCGCGGCAAGGGGCAGGCCGTGGAGGGGCGTCGCGACGTGGAGGTGACGCAGGAGCAGGAGAAGGCGCTGGAGGGCTTCCTCAAGGCGCGCGGGGGACCGCGCGGCAAGGTGAGCAAGGAGCTCGATCCACGCACCAAGCTCAAGATGCTCATCCACAAGCGCCTGCCCGAGCAGCTCGACCTGAAGCGAGTCGACCGCGAGATCGGCAATCGGCCCGACCGCGACAAGCTCCTGCGCGAGAAGGCCGAGGCCGCCGTGGCGAAGATCCTCGACGAGGAAGGCACCGGCGTGGCCGACCGGGCGGCGCGCAAGCGCATCGTGAAGGAGGTGTGCGACGAGGCGCTGGGCCTCGGCCCCCTGGAAGACCTGCTCGCCGACGACCGGGTGACGGAAGTGATGGTGAACGGTCGCGACAACGTGTTCATCGAGCTCTCGGGCAAGCTCCAGAAGACCGACCTGTCCTTCACCGACGACCAGCAGCTCCTCGGGGTGATCGAGCGCATCGTCACCCCGCTCGGCCGGCGCATCGACGAGAAGTCGCCGATGGTCGACGCCCGCCTCGCCGACGGGTCCCGCGTGAACGCGATCATCCCGCCGCTCGCCATCGACGGCCCCTCGATCACCATCCGCAAGTTCGCGAAAGACCCGCTCCAGGTCGACGACCTCGTGCGCTACGGCTCGCTCACCCACGACCTCGCCGACCTGTTGCGCGCCTGCGTGCAGGCCCGCCTCAACATCGTCATCTCCGGCGGTACCGGCTCCGGCAAGACCACGCTGCTCAACGTGCTGTCGAGCTTCATCCCGATGGACGACCGCATCGTCACCATCGAGGACGCGGCCGAGTTGCAACTGCGCCAGCCGCACGTCGTGCGCCTCGAGTCGCGACCGGCAAACATCGAGGGGGTGGGCGAGGTGAAGATCCGCGACCTCGTGAAGAACAGCCTCCGCATGCGCCCGGATCGCATCGTGGTGGGCGAGTGCCGCGGCGCCGAGGCGGTGGACATGTTGCAGGCGATGAACACCGGCCACGACGGCTCGCTCACCACGGTCCACGCCAACACCACCCGCGACGCGCTGGCCCGCCTCGAAACGCTGGTGATGTTCGCGGGCCTCGACCTCCCGTCGCGCGCCATCCGCGAGCAGATCGCCAGCGCCATCAACATCATCATTCAGGTGTCGCGACTGTCCGACGGTAGCCGCCGGGTGGTGTCGGTGGCGGAGCTGGTGGGCATGGAGGCGCAGACCATCACGCTCCAGGAGATCTTCGCCTTCAAGCAAACCGGCGTGACGCAGGATCGCAAGGTGGTGGGCAGCTTCGGCCCCACCGGCTTCGTGCCCAAGTTCGTGTCGAAGCTCACGGAGCTCGGCATCGCCGTGCCACGCGGCATCTTCGGCACGCCGCAGCAGGCGGCGGCGAACGTGCCGCGGGGGCGCGCATGATCCCCACGTTCCCCTCTCGCGCTCGCGGGCGGGTGCTGCCCCCGTGTCCCTCTCCCGCTCGCGGGAGAGGGTGGCCGAAGGCCGGGTGAGGGCCGTGGACCTCTTCCCGCTCATCTGGGACTTCCGCACCAGCGTCCGCCTGGTGGCGCTCTCCTTCTCCGCGCTCGCCTGGGCCTGGGTGGGATGGAACCTCGCACCCATCCTCTGGCGGTGGTGGCAAACGTCCACCAATGGCTACGTGGACTGGATGATGTCGGAGTTCGACCGAATGTTCATCGAGGTGCCCCGGTGGTGGTGCACCGCGTCGATCGCCGTATCTGTCACCCTGTTCGCGGCGCTTGGTTTCCTGCTCACCAGCGGCATCCCCTGGTCGCCGGGCTACCACGTGATCCGCGCGCTGGTGGTGGGCCTGCTCGCCGTGGGCCCCTTCGGCATGCCCACCGGCTTCAACCTGCCACGTTTCGTCGTCGCCCGGATGTGGGAGAAACGAATCCTCGACTTCGAAGACCAGATGCTCGACGCGCTCGCGTTCATGTCGAACGGGCTCAAGTCGGGACTGTCGCTACTGCAATCGATGGACATGGTGCGCGAGGAGCTGCCCAACCCCATCTCCCAGGAGTTCGCGCTCACGCTCAACGAGCAGCGCCTCGGCGTGCCGCTGGAAGACGCGCTCTTGAACCTGGAGAAGCGCATCGGGACCGAGGACATCCAGATCGTGGTCACCTCGATCAACATCCTGCGCCAGTCGGGCGGCAACCTCGCCGAGACCTTCGACACCGTGGCCAACACCATCCGCGAGCGCAAGAAGGTCGAGGGCAAGGTGCGGAGCCTCACCGCGCAGGGGGTGGCCCAGGGCGTGATCATCGTGTGCATGCCCTTCGTGCTCGCCTTCGCGCTGTGGATGATGGACCCGGTGCTCATCTCGCGCCTCTGGACCACCGCGCTTGGCTGGGCGCTGATCTTCCTGATGCTCACGCTGCAAGTCATCGGCGGCACCATGATTCGCCGCATCGTCAAGGTGCAGGTGTAGGGCCCGCGCGGCTATGGTCGCGCCGTGCTGATCGCCCTCCTCGCCTGCGCCCCCGACGCCGAACCCACCCCCGAGCCCGAGTGTACCATCGATGAGGCCGTCCCCGACTATGCCAACGAGCTGGGCTGCTGGGAGGACTACGACAAGCTCGCGTCGCTGCCGCTCGACGCCAGCATTCCCGGCGCGCAGTCGGTCAAGACACTGGTCGACCGCTACGACGACAATCGCCTGTACTTCACCAACAGTCGCTGCTACCCCATCCACTGGGACTTCGCGTCGGCGTTCCTGAGCGGCAACGGCCTGCCCCCGGTGGGCGACCTGTCGTTGTTCAACACCACTGAGTACTACAGCCCCGACCGGCGTTTCTTGCTCGGGAGCGTCAACTACTACTCCGGCCCCGGGGCCTGGGCCTACGAGCTGGCTCCCTACGACACCGCCGACGCCGACATGGTGGCGACTGCCTACCAACTCATCCAGTCTGCCGCGTACTTCGGCGGCGACCTCGCGTTTCATCCCACCAGCGTCGACCAGGAGGCGCTGGCGGAGGAACTGCCCTCGAGCGTCAAGATCGTCACCACCGGCGAGCTCTTCGAGGGCATCGACTACCAGCCGCTCAACACCGGGACGACCACCGGCATCTTGCGCTTCCACGCGGCGGAAGACGTGGACGGCACCTACACCCCCTTCCGCGAGCTGGTGGTGCTCGACAAGGTGCCCAACGACATCAGCATCGTGGCCGGCATCATCACCGCCGAGTTCCAGACGCCGCTCGCCCACATCAACGTGCTGAGCGTCAACCGCGGCACCCCGAACATGGCGCTGCGGGGCGCGAGTGACAACGCCACGCTCCGCGCCCTCGAGGGCAAGTGGGTGTCGCTCACCGTCACCACCGACGACTGGTCGATCGAGGAGATCTCCGAGGCCGAGGCCGAGGCCTACTGGGAGGCGCACAAGCCCGAGGCGATCACCGTCACCCCCATCGACATCTCGGTCACCGACCTGCGCGACGTCGACGAGATCGTCGACACCGAGAACCTCGCCGACTCGATCACCGCCAACATCCCCGCCTTCGGCGCCAAGGCCACCAACTACGGCGGGCTGCGCCAGATCGGCGAGGCGGTGCCGGTGCAGGACGGCTTCGCCATCCCCATGTACTACTACAACCAGTTCATGGAAGACCACGGCCTCTGGGCCGAGATGGAAACGCTGATGGCGAGCGACGACTGGGCCGATCC